>NZ_JALQDD010000022.1:0-208816 GCF_023631405.1 Caballeronia sp. GAWG2-1 | reverse complement strand
AATCGGCCGGAATGCGGGCCTGTGCGCCAGGTTTAAAAAACGCGATCAACGTAACCCCATGAACCGATTCGAGAAACAGATGCTGAACCAGAGCGTCGGTAGCCGTCGCTTATCGACGGCTACCGACGGAATCCTTCGTGAGTTTTAGCCCTTTTGCTTTTCGCGCAGCCTACGCAGCCGGGCGCCAAGCGCATCTTCGGTCAGACGACCCATCATGGTTCCGTCTTTCTGTACGGTATCGGCTTTATAGATAAGGGCAGATACGGTCGCCTTCTTGGTCTGGTACTGCTCGATGCGACCAGTGAATGGAGGGGCCTCATCCAGCGCCATTCCCTTGAGCTGTAGCCATACTTCCTTGGTGGCATCAGAGGCCGCCGCCGTAATGGCTGCCGCAATTAAATGATCCAGATCGTGTAGTCTTTTTTTCCCCAAGAGGGAGACACGCCGACCATGGTTAGACGCCGGTTGCACTGCGACCTCTGCCTGTGAACCAGATTGAGTTTTTTGCTCCTCCTCTGCCGCGGCTAATAATCTTAAAGCAGCCAACTCGTCGTCTACGGAGACCGTGAAAGGGTGCTGGTTAGAGCCGGGAGGGTAAATATGCCGCATAAACTCCAGCAGCTTGGGAACATTCCAAGAGGCTTCGCCAGTAGCATTGCACCACTTCAGGAATTCATTCGATACGATCTCATCAAGAGGCATGAGCCCGCCGCGCGCATCATCGCGATATTCGTCCAGCAATCGACTCGCGAACTGCAATTGACGCAGGGTCGCGGGCATATCGGGGTCATCAAGCTGGCGTACATCGCTTCCCTCGCCGGGGATCTCCGTGCATTTGTCGGAAGGTGGGATGACGCCCGTGACCAACAGAACCCCTTCTGCTGGCGTCCAGTATGGGCGCTTATTTATGTACCATTCAACCCGCTCAAGAAACTTCACTCGTTTGTGGGCTGACTGACTGCGTTTTTTCTGAACGTCGGCGCTCATCCTGGGCAGTTGCAGTAGTGGCAAAGGCCGTAGCCTACCGTATCCCGGTGATCCAGATGGATCTTCGCTGACCGAATCCGGTTACACAGCGGTTACACGGGCGCCAAAAACACAAAAGGGTTACAGGCAAATCGCCTGTAACCCTTTGATATTCCTGGTGGAGAGGAGGAGGATCGAACTCCCGACCTTCGCATTGCGAACGCGACGCTCTCCCAGCTGAGCTACCCCCCCAACGAAGTAAAAGTGTATCACAAGCATCTCGACGAAACGCAAGCCCGAGCCGCCACCAGCTTACTTCTGCGGCGCTCCCGCCAGCACCCACGCGACCACGGTCTTGATGTCCGCATCGTTCATCGAAGGATGCGAAGGCATCGGTATCGATCCCCACACGCCTGCGCCACCCTTCTTCACTTTCACTTCAAGCTTCGCGCTCGCGGATGCATCGCCCTTGTATTTGTCCGCCACTTGTTGAAACGACGGCCCAACGAGTTTGCGATCCACCGCGTGACATCCCATGCACGCATTGCTGCGCGCAATCGCCATCGCATTGGCGGCGAGTATAGGCTGATCCGCCGCATGAACCAACGCCGACACACTCAAAAGCAAACCAGCCACGACACAACCACGCAGTCGCATCATCACTTACCCACTGGCGCCGGAGCCGCACTTCCCGGATGAACATCCGAATTCTTGACGGGCGCGGGCGTCTGCTGATCCAGCGGACGCGATGTCACCGATGAATCCGGCACCGTCCCAACCGTGGCCTCAGGCGCCGGGGCACTCGCCGCCGAGACGCCGCTCGCATCCGATGCCGCCGCCGCCTCCAGCGCCTTGGCTTCTTCCGGCTTGATGTACTGAAACACTTTCACCACTTGTTCGACGCCCGGCACGCGCGCGGCGACATCCGCGCCATGCGCGCCTTCATCCGGCGTGACGAGGCCCATCAAATACACAATGCTCCGCTCGCACACGACCTTGTAGTAGTTCGCGCGCAAGTCCTTCTCGCCGACCATCGCGGTCTTCACGCGTCCTTCGAGGTACGAGTCGTTGGCGCGCGAGGAAATCGAACTCGCGCCCTGCACCGACAGTTCATTGACGATGCTGCCCACGTTGTTGATGTCGTGCACGACAGACTCGGCCTTCTGCTTCGAGGCATCGTCGGGTACTTCGCCCGTCAAGAGCACGCGCCGGTTGAACACGGTGACATTGACATGCGCCGTGTCGGGCACGCTCTCGTTAATCCGCGATAACGCCTTCACCTGGATCTCGCGATCTTCGGTCTGCGCGCCGAGCGTGCGGCGATCGGTGGCGATCAAGGTGCCGCCGCCCATCGCACCGACCACCGCGAGCGCACAGCCCTGCAGTGTCAACGCAACACCCGACAACATGCTCACCACCAACGTGGCGTTAGCCAGCGTCGCCTTCACGCGTGTCTTGTTCATCAACTCGTTTTCCCCTTTGTGTTCAGTCGTCGCCCAGCAGCATCGCGTCGATGCCGTCGCTCAGGCAGTGAATGGTCAACAGATGGACTTCCTGAATACGCGCCGTCCGCTCGGAAGGCACGCAGATATGTATGTCGGTGTCGATGAGCACCTCGGATATCACGCCGCCGCCCTTGCCCGTCAGCGCAATCACGATCATCTCGCGTTCGTGCGCTTCCTGAATCGCCGCGAGCACGTTTACCGAGTTGCCCGACGTGCTGATGGCAAGCAGGACATCGCCCGCATGTCCCAACGCACGAACCTGCTGCGAGAAGATCTGTTCGAAGGCGTAGTCGTTGCCGACTGCCGTGAGTATCGATGTATCGGTCGTCAGCGCAATGGCCGGCAATGCGGGACGCTCGCGCTCGAAGCGGCCGATGAGTTGCGCGGCAAAACGTTGCGCGTCGGCGGCCGAACCGCCGTTGCCGCACGTGAGAATCTTGGAGCCGTTGGCGAGCGCGCTGAACAGCGTGTCGACTGCCGCCGCGATCGGGACCGCCAGCACATCGAGTGCTTCGAGCGTGAGCGCCGCGCTGTCGCGGAATTGCTGTTGAATGCGTTCGACTGACATCGACTCTCGATTATCTGCCGCGGCGGCGGCGGTTGTTGCGTGTGAATGCTGCGCAGTTTACCGCATGCATGCCGCGGCACACCTCAACATCAAGTGCCGTCGGCACGAAATGCATCCGTCACCCAGCGAATGCGTCCCGCATCGAAGGCGATCACGTCGAAGCGGCACGCGGGCAACGCGCCGCGCCACTTCGTCAGATAAAACTGCGCGGCGCGCACGATCCTCTCGCGCTTTCTGGCATCGACGCTCGCGGCGGCATCCGCGAACCGGCGGCTCGCGCGCGCCCTGACTTCGACGAACACGAGCGCGCCGCGTTCATCGGACATGACGAGATCGATCTCGCCGCCACGGCAACGCACGTTGCGCGCGACGAGCTTCATGCGCTGCCTTTGCAGGTACTCGAGCGCGCGCGCTTCGAAAACATCGCCGAGCGATTTGGACACAGGCACTCCTCAAAAGTTGTCGAGCGTTAAGCGCGTGCACGCGTGGCAAAATGGCAGTCTTTCCTTCGACGCCCGCGCTCATGCTTCAGATCTCCGAATTAGCCGACGGGCAGCACTATCCGACGGGCGCGCTCTATGTGGTCGCCACGCCGATCGGCAATACGGCGGACATCACAGTGCGCGCGCTGCACGTGCTCGGTCTTGTCGATCGCATCGCCGCCGAAGACACGCGCAACACGTCGCAACTGCTCACGCGCTACGGCATCTCGAAGCCGTCGATCGCCGTGCACGAACATAACGAACGCAGCGCCGCCGAACGCGTGATCGAGCATCTGAAGAACGGCGAGCGCATCGCGTGCGTGTCGGACGCGGGCACGCCCGGCATTTCGGACCCAGGCGCACGTCTCGTCGATGCCGTGCGCAACGCGGGCTTTCCCGTCATCCCCTTGCCGGGCGCAAGCGCGCTCACCACTGCGTTGAGCGCGGCCGGCGCGTGGGTCAGCGGCTTCTCGTTCATCGGCTTCCTGCCGTCGAAACCCAAACAACGCGCCGCGCAACTGCGCACGCTGAGCAAGCATTCAATGGCGCTCGTGTTTTACGAGGCGCCGCATCGCATCGTGGAAACAGTACGCGCGCTCGGTGAAGCGCTCGGCGGCGGGCGGCAAATGCTGATTGCACGCGAATTGACGAAGTTACACGAGAGCCTTCATCGCTGCACCCTGGCCGAAGGGCCAACGTGGCTCGAAGCAGATGCCAACCGGCAACGCGGAGAATTCGTGCTCGTGGTGCAGGGCGCACCGGAGGAAGAAGCATCGGACGACGTCAACGACGAGCTGCTCACCACGCTGCTCGAAGAGTTGTCGGTGAAGAGCGCGGCGCGCATCGCGGCAACGCTCTCGGGCGCATCGCGCAACGTCTTGTACGAACGCGCGTTGATACTCAGCAAACGCTCGGAAGAATGAAAAAAGGCCGTCGCGATGACGGCCTTTTCATGGATCAGACGCAGGTTCAGTTCACGCCGTCATCCGCCAGCGACTGCGATTGCTCGCGAGCCGCCCGCGCTTCCTGCTGCGTCAGTCCTTCGATCTTCACCTTTTGCGTGCCGCTGCTGCTCATGTCCAGCGCCGATGCAGCCGCATACGAAAGATCGATCACGCGGCCACGCACGTAAGGTCCGCGATCGTTGATCTTAACCACCACCGTCTTGTGATTCGCTTCGTTCGTCACGCGCACCCATGATGCCAGCGGCAGCGTGCGATGAGCGGCGGTCATCGCATTCATGTTGAATTTCTCGCCGCTCGCCGTCTTGCGGCCGTGGAACAGGCGACCGTACCAGGAAGCCTTGCCCTGTTGCTCGAATTCGCCGACGTTCGGACCGCTGGTAATCGGCTGCGCGTTGGCTAGCGACTCGCCCTGTGCTTGCTTCGGAGCAGGCACGGAGCTCAGGTTGTTGTCGAAAGCGAGCGGTGCGGTGGAGCGGGCACTCGTCGTGCTAGCGGTAGCTGTTGTCTGAGGATTGGACGCGATGTCGCCCGAACCCGGCGCGGCGCAGCCAGCCAGTACTGCGACGGCTAGCAAGCTACCGACATGTCGAAGATATCGAGCATTCATAGGCGTGTGTTCATTGGTTGTAGAGCGGCCGCGCCGCGCTCAAAGCGCGCGCAAGACTGCTCGAAAGGCAAGCCGTGCAAAACAGGACGCCGTTCGAACCAGCGAACGGCGAACTGATGCTCGAATGCGGCGTACTCTTGCCGCAAAGCCCGGTTATTGTTCACGTCTGGCGCAGCCTGTCCCCGGCAGCCTGACCAGACCCCACGTGCCGCCATCGAACATGACAACGGTTCGCGCGCTATGAGACGTTGTTTCAGCGCAGGAACGGCGGCGTAGGCCCCATCCGGTGCGACGGCAGCTAAGGCCGTCTGACAGACGCGCGGCGCCTGACCGGACAAGACGTGTGCACCAAATGACGGTGCTTGAGTTGCAGTTACGAGGCTTTCAGCCCCCAACAGCGTACTGATAACAATTGTAAAAACGCACTAGCGTTCAGACTTTTGTCCATTGACGGCATGGTCAAAGCCATGCGCAAGTGGCGTCATTATACAAAAAAACGGGGGTCCGGCTCCTCCGACTGCATATTTCGTCATTGATTTTCGCTATGACCGTAAGAATTGCAGCTCTGGAAGCGGCCTCCGGGCCTTTATAGAGGCTGACGCGAGCGTGATCCGGCACCGGTACAATGCACCTTTTTACACGCGACTTCGTCCCGGTGAGAGTCTTATGAAAGTCATTCTTGTGCCCGTGACGCCGTTCCAGCAAAACTGCACCATTGTAATCTGCGAGACGACGCAGCGCGCCGCCGTGGTCGACCCCGGCGGCGACATCGAGCGCATCATTGCCGAGGTCGAGCGGCAAGGCGCGAAGGTCGAAAAAGTGCTGCTGACGCATGGTCATCTAGATCACTGCGGCGGCGCGAAGGCACTCGCGGAACACTACGGCGTCACCATAGAAGGACCGCATCGGGAAGACGCGTTCTGGATCGACCAGTTACCCGCGCAATCCAAGCGCTTCGGTTTTTCGGATGCCGAAGCCTTCACGCCCGAGCGATGGCTCGAAGACGGCGACACCGTGCGGTTCGGCGAGGAAAGCATGGAAGTCTATTTTTGCCCCGGTCATACGCCCGGACACGTGGTGTTCTTCAGCCGCGAGCATCGGCTGGCGCTCGTCGGCGATGTGCTGTTTGCCGGCTCCATCGGTCGCACCGATTTTCCGCGCGGCAATCACGCCGAACTGATCCGCTCCATCCGCGAGAAGCTCTGGCCGCTCGGCGACGACGTGACCTTCGTGCCGGGCCACGGACCTGCATCGACACTTGGCGAGGAACGCCGCTCCAATCCCTATGTGGGCGACGGAGTGAGCGCATGAACGCCATTCCCGAAATCTATGTCAGCACGGATGTCGAAGCCGACGGTCCCATTCCCGGTCCGCACTCGATGCTGAGTTTCGCGTCGGCCGCGTTCACCGCGGACAAACAGCTCGTCAGCACGTTCTCGGCGAATCTGGAAACGCTCGAAGGCGCGGCGCCGCATCCTGTTCAAGCGGCATGGTGGAAGACGCAGCCTGAGGCTTGGGCCGCGTGCCGTATCGATCTGCAGAAGCCCGAAGTCGCGCTCGTCAAGTACGTCGAATGGGTGGAGGCCCTGCCCGGCAAACCTGTGTTCGTGGCTTATCCGGCAGGCTTCGACTTCACCTATATGTTCTGGTACATGATGCGCTTCGCCGAACGCTGTCCTTTTTCGTGGTCCGCGCTCGACATCAAGACGCTGGCTTTTGCGATAACGGGCTTGCCGTATCGGAAGGCGATCAAACCGCGTCTGCCCAAGCACTGGTTCGACGACCTGCCGCATACGCATGTCGCGCTCGATGACGCTATCGAGCAGGGCGCGCTCTTTTGCAACATGCTGGCGGAGCTTCGTGCCTCGCAGGCCGCCACACAAGCCACTGCGGGCGAAACTGAAAGCATCGTCGAAGGTAAAAACGCGCCGACAGGCCGGTGAGTTAGGGAAACTACCTCAGTGCAGCCGCTTTGCATTGCGTTTCTTTTTCTGCGCCTCTAACATTAGGTCAGATCGCGACCGAATGGAGGCGCAGTTGACTCTAGATACATTCTCACAAAAAATCCTGCGTCTCCTGCAACTCGACGCGCGGCGGTCTGTTCAGGAAATTTCGGATCAGGTCGGGCTTTCGAGTACGCCCTGCTGGCGCCGTATCAAGGACATGGAGCAGTCCGGCGTCATCCAGCGTTACACCGCCCTCCTCGACCGGGAGAAGCTCGGCCTGCACGTCTGCGCGCTCGCGCATATTCATTTGACGCGGCACACCGAGGGCGGCGTCGAACAGTTCGAGCGCGAGATCGCCACCTGTCCGGAAGTGACCGAGTGCTACAGCACCACGGGCGAATCCGACTACATTCTCAAGATCGTGGCGCCCGACATCAAGTCATACGACGCGTTCCTGCACGAGCGCATCTTCAAGATTCCGGCCGTGGCGCAGGTTCGCACGAGCGTCGTGCTGCGCGAAATCAAGTTCGATACGCAACTGCCACTCTGAACATCAAGGTCGAACGGGCGCGTCACGCGTCGTTCGAAGCGCATGGGTTACGCGTAACTCGTGCGCGCCAAGCTTTCGCTTGAGGGCATCGATATCGATTCGGGCAAGGCGCGCCGCCGCGTCTTCGCCTAATTGATCTGGCAAATGCGCTGGCAAAACAATATCGATATCGAAGCCGCTGCTCAAGTAATGCAGATTCAATTCCTCTATTGGCAAGCTCTCTGCGCCGAAAGCGGCGCGCACGGCGTCCATTGCAGTGGACCGCAACGGGAAATCGCCGGGCAGCGGGTTGAGCGCGTCGCTTTCCGGATCGACGTGGATGAGCGCATCAATCACGCGCGGATCGGTCATTACGTGCGCACGCGCCGATTCGGCAATGAAATGCCCCTCCGAAACCGAAATACGCGGATCGACGAGAATATGCGCGTCGACGATTGCCAGGTCGCCCATTTTCCGAGTACGTAATTCGTGGACTTCACGCACACCGGGCGTGCTTAGCAAAATGGCGCGTAAATCGGCGGCGGCGGTTTGATCGAGCGCCCGGTCCGACAAATCCTGGAGCGCATCCCACGCGAAACTCCAGCCCATTTTGCCGACCATGAAACCGACCAGTGCGGCGGCAATCGGATCGAAAAATTTAAGTCCTGCGAGACTGCCGATAATTCCAAGCGCCACGACGAGTGACGAAGCGGCGTCCGAACGTGCATGCCAGGCGTTGGCCACGAGTAATGCCGAGCGCACGCGTTCTGCCGCGCGCAGCATATATCTGAACAAGGCTTCTTTCGATACGAGGACAATTAACGCAACCACCAGCGCGCTGGCGTGAACGGGGGGAATATCGTCCAGGTTTAGAACTCGCGTGCCGGCGCGCCATAACATTCCCGCACCGACTGCAATCAACAATCCGCCGAGGAATAACGACGCTACCGTTTCATAACGGCTATGACCATAGTTGTGATCGTGATCCGGCGCTGCCGCCGAACGATGGTTGGCAATCAGAACGATGAAATCGGAAACCAGATCGGATAGCGAATGGACGCCGTCCGCAAGCAGCGCTTGAGAATGGGCAATAAAACCTACGGTCAGTTGCGCCGTGCTTAAAACGCAGTTGAGCGCAATGCTGGTCCAGGTAGTCGTCCGCGCAACGTCCTGCTTTTCCTTGGCACGAGCCGTCGAAAGCGACATGTAATTTGCCTTGAGCGAAACATGTATGTCGATAAATCTTAACGCCGTGCCTGGCTTCACGCTTTCAATGCGCTCTTCGCTCGGGGAAATAGCACAGACGGCGATTAATACGTGCCGTTACGCGTGCGAACTCGCTAGTCGGAAAAAAAGCCGCGTTCTAAGCGCGGCTCTTTTCACTGAAATCTGGCCCGACTTATCTGCCGATCAGAAAGCTATCGCGGTCCTGTCCCGCAATCCACTTCGGCGGCTTACCGCGGCCCGACCACGTGCTACCGCTTTCCGGGTCACGGTATTTCGGTGCAACGCCGTTACGGGCACGAGATGCCTTCGGAGCCTTAGCGCCGCGACCACCGGCTAGTTCCTGAAGCGTGATGCCGTAATCCGCCATTTTCTGCTTGATCTCATTGAGCACTTCGGCGTATTCACGCGACTTCGCTTCTTCAATCTGACGTTCCAGAGACTCGCGCTGCGCGAGAAGTTCCTTGTATGAAGGCATGGCAATTTCCTGAGTGGTTTGCTGAATTACGAGTCTGTCGCCCGCTTTACGTTTTCGATAAAGCCTCGGATGGCACGCAGATTAACACATATCGGATTAAGGCGGCATGTGCGCATTGCCACTTAAATTGAGTTTCAGCGGCTTTCCTCGTAACAATGGGCCGTCTGTTCGCTTCTTGCCCGTAGCACCTCTCGGGAAAGTAGTAGGGAATATACGTCGTTAATCGTGAAAAATTGGCGCGCAATGAAATGCCGTCGACGTTCTTTGGGCAAATATTTCACCGGATGACAGTTTAGATGCAGCCGTTCCTCATAGTAAGCTGTCTTTTTGCCATCCGGTTAATGAATGCTGCCTAGCTTTGCCGCTCGATGCAATCGATTAGCGCGGTCCTCAATTCGTCCCCGTTAAGTTTCGGCTTATCGAAGGTAAAACGATTGCGTGTGCCGTCGCGCAGCAAATCGCATCCGTAACGGTCTATCCCTAATAATGCAAGATTCGCCGGCCGAGCGTTATAAGCATCGAAAATCTTGCAGAGCGCGACTTCATCGGCGGAAGAAACCGGCTCCAGATCATCCAAATCTTCTGCGCGCAGCCATCCCATTGCACCAAAACCGCCAATAAATCGCATTCGTTCCAGCGACATCAGCCAGAACGAGAAATCACCCAACTCCAGATAACGCCCCGCGTCCGGGTGATATCGCAAATAACGACGCGACAGTTCTTCATATTGCGCAAGCGGCGCGGGCGCGAATGTACCGAGCATGGTCAATCGCTGTCCTTCGAGAACGCGCCCTTCCGCCGCGTGAGTAATCAGAAAACCGGCCCGTCCGTCTGCCTGAAGATTGCGTGTATGTTCGGCGAGCTGGCTGATCAACAACATTGGCGTATGGTGAGCGGTCGGCGCGAAAGGCAACGCGGTTGGATAAGGAAAACCGCGTGGGTCTCGCGACTGCGTGGCGAGCGTGCCTTCTGGCATGCGATGCAGCAAATGCAAAGGCGCTTGCGACGGGATATGCATGAATCTCCTTTTTGATTATTCGAGTTTGATGCGACCGATGGTAAAGCACGGGCATCGAGCGTGTCTGCTAGCCGTTCGATAGAATCGAAAGCTCCCGCGAAATGAGGCAATCTGCAAGGTTGTCCTGCGTTCGCATCACTCTTTCAAACTTTTCGTTCGTGTCCGACTCGACCTCTCTTTCCGCCTCCCGCGAGTCAAATCCGATGCAAGCCTTGCATCGCAGCCTCCCGGCCGCCGCCCGCAAGCGCGCCCGCTATTCGACGATGGCCGTGTTCTTCATCGCCGGCATGATGTACGCCTCGTGGGGCGTGCATGTGCCGACCGTGCGCGACAAGTTCGCGCTCAGTCCCGGCATGCTGTCGTTCGCACTCTTCGCCGTCGCTGGCGGCTCGATCTTCGCCATGCTCACAGCCGGTCCGTGGATCGCGCGAGCCGGCACGCGCATGGCCTGCATGGCGGGCGGCCTCACCATGATGTGCTGCGGCGCGCTGATTCTAGTCGTCCCGGCTTTCTGGATGCTGCTCATCGTGCTGGCGTTTTTCGGCTTCGGCATGGCCACACTCGATGTCGCCATGAACGCCGAGGCCAGCGCCGTCGAAGAAGCGCTCGAGCGCCCGATCATGTCGTCGCTGCATGGCATGTTCAGCGTGGGCGGCATGGCGGGCGCGGCGGTCGGCGGCGCGTTGCTCGCGCACGGTCTTGCGCCTGCCGCGCATCTCGCTCTTGTCTCGGGCGTCAGTCTGATCGTCTTGCTCGTGTCGATGCCCTACGTGCTGCCGCACGTGGCACATCACGATGAACACGCGAAATCGTCGTCGTCGAATCGCTGGCGCTCGGGCGCGCTCTGGGCGCTGGGCGGCATGGCGCTCGTTGCGTTGATCGCGGAGGGCGCCATGTACGACTGGGCCACCGTGTATATGCGCGACGTCGTGCTGGCCACGCCCTCGGTCGCAAGCGGCGCTTATGCCGCGTTCTCGGGCGGCATGGCGGCCGGTCGCTTTGGCGGCGATGCCGTGCGCGCTCGCTTCGGCGCGCCGCAATTGATCTTCGGCAGCGCGGGACTCGCGTTTATCGGCATGGTGATGGCGCTCGTCGTGCCGAACGCGGTTGTGACCCTAACCGGCTTCACACTGATGGGCCTCGGCCTCGCCAACATGATGCCGGTGCTCTTCGCGGCCGCGGCGCGCGTGGAGGGCGTGACGGCGGCGGAAGGGCTCGCGCAGGTCGCGGGCCTCGCCTATTTCGGCTTGCTGCTCGGACCGGTGCTGATTGGCGGCGTCGCGCAAATCAGCACATTGCCCATCGGGTTGTGCGTGGTTGCGGCTTGCTGCGCCTTGATCGCGCTGATCGGACCGAAGATCCTCAAGCGCCTCAAGATATAAAAAAACGCGCGGACCTTTGAAGTCCGCGCGTTTCTTGGAGCCGAAGGCCCGCCGTCATTACATCTTGACGACGTCCAGCAAGCTCTTCTTGCCCTTCTTGTAGTCGTACAGCGAGATCACGCCGTGCTTCAGGTCGCCCTTCGAATCGAAGGTCGTCTCGCCGATCACGCCCTTGTAGTCCGTGTTCGGCATGGCGGCAACGATCTTCGCCGGATCGGTCGAGTTTGCGCGCTTCATCGCGTCGACGATGATATACACCGCGTCATACGTGAACGGCGCGTAGATCTGGATAGGCTGACCGAAGCGCTTCTGGAACTTCGCCGCGAACGCCTGGCCGCCTTCCATCTTTTCGAGCGCCATGCCGGCTTCCGAGCACACGATGTTGTCGGTTGCGTCGCCAGCCAGGTCGGCCAGCTTTTCCGTGCAGACGCCGTCGCCTGCGAGAACCTTCGCGCGCAGGCCGAGCTGCTTGGCTTGCTTCGCAAACGGGCCGCCGGTTGCGTCCATGCCGCCGTACATCACCGCGTCGGGGTTCTCACCCTTGATCTTCGTCAGAATCGCGCGGAAGTCGACTGCCTTGTCGTTGGTCGCATCGTGCGAAATGACCTTCAGGCCAAGTGCCTTCGCGGTCTTTTCGAACTCGTTGGCGAGACCCTGACCGTAGGCGGTCGAGTCGTCCACCACGGCGACGCTCTTCACCTTCAATTGCTTCGCGGCGTAGTTGGCGAGCGCCGGGCCTTGTTGAGCATCGGTCGCGACGACGCGATACGTCGTCTTGAAGCCTTGCTGCGTGTAGGTCGGGTTCGTGGCCGACGGCGAAATCTGAACGATGCTCGCGTCGCTGTAAATCTTCGATGCCGGGATGGACGTACCGGAGTTCAAGTGACCGACGACGCCGACAACCTTGTCGTCGACCAGCTTCTGTGCAACCTGAGTAGCGGTACGCGGGTCGGCCGCGTCATCCTGCGCGTCGAGTTCCAGCGTGACCTTCTGGCCGCCGATGGTGAGACCCTTCGCGTTGATTTCCTCGACTGCGAGCCGCGCGCCGTTTTCGTTATCCTTGCCCAGGTGAGCAATGCCGCCGGTCAGCGGAGCGACGTGACCGATCTTGACGACCTGGTCGGCTGCTGCGGATGTTGCCAACGTAGCGAACAGCACGGCTGCAGCGCTGATCGGCAACAGTTTGTGAAGCTTGGTGTTCATGTAAGTCTCCAGTTTCGGTCCCAAAAACAACGTAATCGCCCTGTGCCCCGTCTTTCATCACGATCGCTCAGTCCCGTGGACGACCACGCCGGATGCATCGTCATGCACTTGGCAAGTCCTTCTGGCTGGCCATTTTTGGCGGCCGCCATCCGCACTGCGCGCAAGTGTAGGGGTGTCAAATTAAATTAGGGAAGTTTTTTAAGATACTGGTGTGACTACCGATTAAAGGCCAGTTGAGAAGCGCGGGCGTTTGTGGTGGCGTTCCGTGAAGACGCCCTGTTCATGCGGGTTTCCAAGGGGCGGACGTGTGCCGGTTTAGCGCGCTTCAAGAGCGGCGGCCGTTTGCCGATAATCCCGCGCGCTCGCTTCATTAGCCTGTTTTTAAAGCCGCTAACTCGCCAAGTGTTTAGACCAGCCGCTCTAAAAATCTTTTTTCCGTCAAAGGTCATGCCAGCGCGGCCCGGACGCGCTCAGGCGTCTGAAAGGGAAAGCTGGCAAACTCACTCGCCAACGCGGTCCGAGGCTGGCGAATCAACGCACACAGCCGCCTCAAACGCGCATGTTCAATCGAGCTAAAGGAGCAACGACATGACCATTTCCACCACTTCCCGCTGGATCGACATTCCCGCTGATGGCGGCAGCTTCCAGGGCTATCTCGCCCTGCCAAAGATGGGCACCGGACCCGCTGTGATCATCCTGCAGGAAATCTTCGGCGTGAACGCGCATATTCGCAGCGTCGCCGATCAATATGCGGCAGATGGCTACGTGGCGCTCGCACCGGACGTTTTCTGGCGCACGCAACCACGCGTGGAGTTGGGTTACGACGGCGCGGATCGCGAAAAGGCGATGGAACTGCTGCAAAAGACCAATCTCGATGCAGCCGTCGGCGACGTCGGCGCGGCCGCCCAGGCATTGCGCGCGTTGCCCGAAGTGACGGGCAAGGTGGCGGCCATCGGCTTCTGCTTCGGCGGACGCCTCGCTTATCTGGCGGCGGCGCAAGGTTCGGTCGATCTCGCCGTGGCCTATTACGGTGGCGGCATTCAGAATCAGCTCGATCAGGCCGACAAAATCAAATCACCGATTCAATTCCATTACGGCGAACTAGACGCGCATATTCCTTCCGATGCAGTCGCCAGCGTGCGCGACCGTTTTGCGGGCCGTTCGGATTCGGAACTCTATCTTTATCAGGGCGCCGATCATGGCTTCAATTGCGGCGATCGCGCTTCGTATAACGCGAAGGCATCGGCGCTGGCGCACGGTCGCACCTTGACGTTCCTCGGCGAATATCTGGTCTGAATATAATTCGTTCGACGGCGCGTAATGTTCGCGCCTGAAAAGACAAAACCCGGCTTGACGGCATTAGAGCCGTACCGGGTTTCGATCAGCGGCGGACGTGCTGATTAAAGCGCATCCGCCCGCCGCGCCTAAACCAGCGCCGGCAGTCCTTCCACGAGCAGGAACGCAACCAGCACGCCCAAGAGCGCGCCGAATACGCGCAAGGCATTGTTCTTGAAATGCGTTGCGCAGGGAATGGCGCCGAGGAACAAGGCGCCAGCGAGCGCCATCGGGATAATCAGAATGAAATCGCCGATTGTGAAGTAAGTCGTCATGGTGCGTCTCCCTTCTTCCAGCTTCAAGCTCTTGTCGCGGCGCGCTCGAGATAATTCGTCGCGTCGACGCTTTGAGTATAGGCCGGTCGAATCGCCGTGTCGGCCTATATTCGTGCGCCTGAAAACTATTGCAATGCACCAAGCTAATTGAAACAAGGCTTTGCAAACGGAATTATTAAGTAGACGCGGAAAAACCCTTAGTTCCCTCATATTTTCAACGGGCTTTCAAAATCGCCTCAGCGGAATAATGACGATTAAGCACTCCGCTCGCGCACATTCAGATAAACCGCGCCCGCCATTCCGACCAGCAGCAAAGCGCCGATCAGCGAAGCCACGCCAGGCCACCCGAACGCCGTCCAGAAATGGCCGCCGTACGAGCCGATCAAGCTCGATCCAAGGTAATAAGCAAGCAGATAGAGCGCCGCCGCTTGTCCTTTTGCCTGCGCGGCGAGTCGTCCGACCCAGCCGCTCGCCACTGAATGCCCGGCAAAGAAGCCGAACGTCAGGCAGGCAATTCCGCCGATGATCACCGGCAACGAACCCGAAAGCGTCATCGCGATGCCGAGCATCATCAAAAGCAAACTCGCAATTAGCACGCGCCCGCGCCCGAATACATCCGCGAGTTTGCCCGACCACGGCGATGCGACCACGCCGGTGAGATAAACCGTGAAAATCGCGCCGATTTGCGTCTGATTGAGCGAGAACGGCGCGCCGAGCAGCCGATAACCCACGTAGTTGTAGAGCGTGACGAAACTGCCCATCAGCACGAAGCCGATGAGAAACAGAAACGGCAATCCGCCGTGGCGCAAATGTCCGGCAAGCGAGCGTCGATGATGGTGGAACCCAACGCCGCGTCGCGGCTTGAAGCGCCGCGATGGCGGCAGCAACGAACGGAATGCCAGCGTCGCGAAAAGCCCGAGCAGCCCGATTCCTCCAATCGCAATACGCCAGCCGAACAGATCGGCGAGGATGCCGCTGATCACGCGCCCCGCCATGCCGCCTATCGCGGTGCCGCCGACGTAGAGCCCCATCGCAAGGCCCAGGCCTTCGGGATGCACCTCTTCCGCGAGATATGCCATTGCCACGGCCGGCACGCCGCCGAGCGCGAAGCCTTCCAGCGCGCGCACGATCAATAGCGCGTGCCAGTTCGGCAGCGCGGCGACGATCATGGTGAGAACGGACGATGCGAGCAGCGACATCGTCATCAAGCGGTGGCGGCTCCAGCTCTCCGAAACGAATCCGGCGATGAAAATCGCCACTGCCAGCGCCGCCGTGCTCACCGAGACCGAAAGCGCACTCACCGCCGGGCTTACGCCGAACGCCTTGGTGAACTCCGGCAGCAGCGGCTGCACGCAATAGAGCAGCGAGAACGTGGCATAGCCCGCGAACAACAAGGCCAGCGCCGCGCGCCAGTAAGCGCGCGAGCCGCGCTCGAGATAGGGAATGGAATCAGCTTCAGTTTCGGTGCGCTGCGGCGCCGGCGATGCATTCACAACCAGGGTCTCCGTGTCGACCAGAGAGGATTATTCTGATCTGGTTCAAAGTTGTCGGCCCACGTTCGGCGGCCCAAAACCGCTAAAGATACGCCGATCCTTAGGGTTTTGCCCGATACAGAAATCGGTCACATGTGCCGCAGGACACAACTTAATGCCGAAAAACGTCATCCAATGGCAACAAATGATATCGGCAGGCATCGCGCTCACGCGCCGCGATGCGCTAAAGTAAGGACACAATCGTTCATGGAAGCCGTGTGTGCTGCGCGTCGCGCAACAATGACGCGGCAGGTTGTCTGGTGCACGAGCCGTGAAAAGCCTGTGCTTGGTGAAAATATTTGACCGGCGTTTTATCCTCAGCCGGCACGGAAACGGGGATTCATCATGCAAATCGGTTCGATTGTCCGCTCCGTCCATATTGCCGTGCCTCAGGGCGCACGCGGCATCGTGATGCGAATTTTGGGCGACATGGCTATGGTCGCGTGGTACGCGGGCGAGCCCGGCGTCACTCAACTGCTCAACACGGAGCCGTTCTTTCTCGAAGATCTGATCGATACGGGCGAGATCGTGCGCCCAGCGAACACGGTCGTCCACTGAAGGAACGCTGACCGGCGCGCGGCCGGCGAGCCAGTTGTCCGCGCGCGGGGCACAATGCCGGAATGAACTCAACTCATTCCGATACCCCCGGCGCGCCCGCGCCGAGCGAAGCCCCGCCTTTTGCCGGCCTCGCGCCCGAGCGTGTGCTCGACGCGCTCGACAGCGTGCTGATCCCCGTTGGCAAGCGCACTGACGGCCGCCTGCTGGCGCTCAACAGCTACGAAAACCGCGTCTACCAGGCGGGTCTCGAAGACGGGCCGCCGATCGTCGCGAAGTTTTATCGTCCCGGGCGATGGTCGAATGCCGCGATTCTCGAAGAGCACGCCTTCGTCGCCACGTTGACGGAGCGCGAGATTCCAGCGGTTCCGGCACTTTCGCTGGAAGGCGCGACGCTCCATGAATTCGAAGGCTTTCGCTTCTCCGTATTCGAACGGCGCGGCGGCCGCGCGCCGGATCTCGACGGCCGCGACACGCTCGAATGGCTCGGGCGCTTCATCGGGCGCATTCATGCGGTGGGCGGCATTCAACCGTATCGCGAACGGCCCACACTCGATATTCAAACGTTTGGTTACGAGCCGCGCGAGTTTCTGCTGACGCATCGCTTCGTGCCCGACGACGTCCGCGAGGCCTACGAGCGCGTCGTGGACATGGCGCTCGAAGGCGTCGCGCAATGTTTCGAGCGCGCGGGCGACGTGCGCCATCTGCGACTGCACGGCGATTGCCATCCGAGCAACGTGCTCTGGACCGATGCCGGTCCGCATTTCGTCGATTTCGACGACAGCCGCATGGGCCCGGCCGTTCAGGACCTCTGGCTGCTGCTGCCGGGCGACCGCGCGGAGGCATCGCGCGCGCTTGCCGATCTGCTCGCCGGATACGAAGACTTCTGCGATTTCGACTCGCGCGAGCTGCATCTGATCGAAGCGCTGCGCACCTTGCGGCTGATTCACTACGCGGCCTGGCTCGCGCGCCGCTGGAACGATCCCGCGTTTCCCGCCGCCTTTCCGTGGTTCAACACGCAGCGTTACTGGGAAGAACGCATCCTCGAACTGCGGGAGCAAGTCGGCGCGATGCAGGAAGGCCCGCTCTGGCCGGTCTGAAATATTTCGTTAGAAATGATCGTGTTAGTCAGTCGAAAAACGTTGAGTTAGGTTTTTCGACATGTAATGATAACGATTCTCATCTGATTGCCTCTTCGTTGCCTCTCGCCGACGCCGCGTTTGAACGCGTGTCTAGCCGACTGCGGCGAGGCTTTGCCCGAACCAGACCCACTTCCGGAGAGACGCGTGAACGCGCCCGATACACTGAATCCGCAGCCATCCGCGACGAGCGGCGCTTCCTACCGGCCGCATCGGCTTATTGACGATGCCGAGCAGTTCGTCCGCAAAAATCGGTCGCGCCGTTCGGTTTTTCTCAAATGGCTGCGTAAGGTGCACGGTTGGATCGGCTTGTGGGGCGCGTTACTCGGCTTGCTGTTCGGCACGACGGGTTTCCTGTTGAATCACCGCGCGCCGCCGCTGCGTATCTCGACAGGCGAACCGCAGGTTTCGCAGATGCAGATGCCTTTGCCCGCCGAAGGATTCAAGTCGCCGCGCGACATGGGGACGTGGCTCAAGAAGGAATTGAAGATCGACGGTCAGCTTGGCCGCACGCGTCGCGAGCCCGCGCATCCGGTCGGCTGGGGCGACAAGAGCACGATGCAGCCGGAGCAGTGGTCGGTGGCACTGGCCACGCCACGCGGCAACGTGCAGGCGGAATACTGGGTGGGCAATAACTTCGTGTCGGTGAAGCGCACCGAAAACACCTTCCTCGCGATGATGACGAACCTGCACAAGGGCGTGGGTCTGAGCGTGGGCTGGGTGCTGCTCATCGATACGTTCGCGGGCAGCATCATATTGCTGTCGCTGACTGGCGTGCTGTTGTGGACCGAGCTCAACAAGCGGCGCACGGCGGGTGTGGTGATCGTCACCGTCTCGCTGATCGCGGCAATTGTTTGTGGGTTGATGTAAGGCGCTCCCTAGCGCGCTTGGTGCGTGGCCAAGCGGTTTGGATGCGCGGTGTCGCCGTTTTGCCGCGTTGCTCCGCTTTTCTCCCCATGGCCGGCCTTTGCCATGCCGGCGCGAACCACGCGCGCCGCTCTATGCCTTCCTCTTCCGCGGATTATGCCGCGTGAGCCAAAGATACAAACCGCTTCCCAGCACGACGATGGTCAGCAAATCGAACGCTGCCCAGAAAATCTTGAGCGGCATCCCGCCGAAATCGCCGAAATGCAATGGCTGCGAGCCAAGCAGCACTTTCAGATACCACGGCAATTCGCGTGAATCGGTGAGCGCGCCGGTCGATGCATCCACGAGAACCGGCCGCAGGATTCGCGTCGTGAGAATGCCGTCACCGCGCATCCACACGGCATAGTGATGCGGACTGCTGAAGCGCGTCCCCGGAAACGCCACGAACGACGGAATCATGCCGGGTGCGACGCCCTGCGCGGTCTTCACGGCGTCGTCGACGGTTGCGCGCACCGTCACCGGCGGCTGGCCATGATAAGGCGCGAGCATCTGCGCGAGCTGATCGTTACGCCAGGCATCGAGCATGAGATCGGCGAGCGTGTTGATGGAACCGGTCGCGCCAACCAATAGCGCCCACGCGAGCGTCAACATGCCGATGGCGTTATGCCAGTCGAGCCAGACGATGCGCCGCTTCTTCGCAAGCCGCACGCGCCCGAGCCCCACCTTGCGCCAGAACGGCAAATACACGACGACACCCGAGACAATCGCCGCGAGAAACATCACGCCCATCGCGCCGAGGAACAGTTTGCCGAAGAGTCCGGCGAACATATCGACGTGCAGTTTGAGCAGCACGAACTTGAGCGATCCCTTTCCCGGCGGCATGCCGAGCGGCCTCGCGGTGCGTGCATCGACGGTGGTGCTTAGCGTGTCGTCGGGCGGTGTATCGGCGCGAGGCGCGGTGACGATGACAGGCAAAAGCGGTTCGTCCGGCTCCCAGATCATGTACTGCGCAACGTGGCCGGAATGCTCCCTCAGCGCGGCGTGCAAGACCGCGTCGTAACTCGCGCGCGCATTCGCCTGCGATGCGGGCAGCGCAGGCGCTTCGATGGCATCGCCCGTCAGCAGGTCGAGTTGGTGACCGAAGACGAGCGGCAGGCCCGTCAGACAGAGCAGCAACATGAACGCCGTGCAGATGAGACTCGTCCAGCGATGCACCACGGACCACCCGCGTAACGCACGGTGGCTCATGTGACGCTGCCCGGTTTTGGCGGACGCGGGTTGTGGCGGCGCATCCGCTTGCGCGATTGCGCGGCGGGCATCGCCGGTCAAGGGTTTGCCGGGCATTCGGTGCGGATTGGAAATAGTTCGATGGCCTGTCCGCGCAGGCTTGGCGCATCAAAATAGGCCGCGCGGATGAGAACGACGATTATAGGCCGCACGCAATGCGGGCCTGAGCTTGCGAATTCGGGGTCGCCAAACTCAAACGCCACACACCTCGCCACTTCCCGCGACTTCCCGCGCGGCCTTTGCGCCTTCCACCTTCAGCAACTCCGGCAAGGACACGCCGTTCTTCGCCGCCGTGACTTCCGCGAGAATCGACACCGCGATCTCGGGCGGCGTGCGGCTGCCGATATAAATGCCCACCGGCCCGTGCAGTCGCGCGAGTTCGGCTTCGTTGAGATCGAACTCCTTCAGGCGCTCGCGCCGCGCGGCGTTGTTGCGCCGCGATCCCAGCGCGCCGACATAGAAGGCAGGCGTTTTCAGCGCTTCCATCAGCGCGAGATCGTCGAGCTTCGGATCGTGCGTCAGCGCGATGACCGCGCAGCGTTCGTCGAGTTTCATGTCCATCACGGTATCGTCGGGCATGGTCCGCACGATGGTCGTGCCCGGCACGTTCCACTCGTCCGTGTATTCCACGCGCGGATCGCAGACGGTGACCTGATAATCCAGCCCCACCGCGATGCTGCACAGATAGCGCGACAACTGCCCCGCGCCGATCACCAGCATGCGATAGCGCGGCCCGTGGATGGTGAGCAGCGTGGCGTCGTCGAAGAGCACGCCATCGGTAGCTTGCGCCGGTTCGAGACGCGCGCGGCCGGTCGCCATGTCGAGCGTGCGCGCGACGAGCCGCCCGCTTTCCACCGCCGCGCACAGTTCCGCGATGCCGCTGTCCTTCGTCAACGGCTCCAGCACGAGCTGAATCGTGCCGCCGCACGGCAAGCCGAAGCGATGCGCTTCTTCCGCGCTGATGCCGTACTTCACCGCTTCCGGCTTCGTCTGCTCGATACCGCGTTGCCGCACGCGCTCGATCAGATCGTCTTCTATACACCCGCCCGACACCGATCCGACCACGTGGCCGTCGGCGCGCACGGCGAGCATGGCGCCTTCCGGGCGCGGCGACGAGCCCCACGTCTTCACCACCGTGACGAGCAATGCGCGATGACCTTCATCGAGCCATCGCGCGCTGTTTTTCAAGACTTCGAGATCCACGCTGTCCATGATTTCTTTCCCTGTTCCTGCCCTGCGTCGCCGCCGTTTTCAGCGTCCGCCGATTCATTCGCCGGTCCACTTGCGCCCTGCAATTGCGCGCTGAAGCGCTTGAAGAACTCGCCCGCGATTTTGCGCGCCGCGCCATCCACGAGCCGCGAGCCGATCTGCGCCAGCTTGCCACCCACCTGCGCATTCGCGCTGTAAGTGAGCCTGGTGGTGTCGGCGGTCTCGCCCGGTTCCAGGTTCACCGTCGCGCTGCCCTTGCTGAAACCGGCCGCGCCGCCCTGCCCTGCCCTTCGAACACGATGGTGTACGTCTTCGGCGCGTCGATATTCGTCAGTTCCATGCGGCCCTTGAAGCGCGCCTTGACCGGGCCGACCGCCGCCGTCATCGCGACCGCATACGCATTCTCGCCTTCCGCGTCGATGCTGTCGCAGCCGGGGATACAAAGTTTCAGAATCTCCGTGTCGTTGAGCGCTTCCCACGCCCGCGCCTGGGGCACCGGCAAGACATGCGTTTCGGACAGTTCCATTTTTCGTCTCCCTGAAACTCACGGGACGCGACGCGCGCCTGAATCGTGCCGGCCGTGCGCCGCCGCCAGTTCCCGTCCGACAGCGGTGAGACTGTCGAGATTGTGGGCCGCGAGCATCGCATCGACGTGCGGCAGGATCGCGCGCACGCCTCGGGCGCGCGGCGTGAAATCGGCGAATCTAAGAAGCGGATTGAGCCACACCAGCCGATGCGCGAAACGATGCAGCCGCGCAATTTCGGTTTCGAGCACGTCGATGGCCTCGTGATCCAGGCCGTCGGTGACGAGAAGAACGGTCGCGCGACCTGCAAGCACGCGGCGCGCCCAGCGTCGATTGAACTCGGCGAGCGCCCCGCCAATGCGCGTTCCGCCCGACCAGTCGGCGACCTGAAGCCCGAGCGCGGCAATCGCGACGTCCGGATCGCGCTCACGCAACGCGCGCGTGGCGTTGGTCAGACGCGTGCCGAACAGAAACACCTGCAAGCGCTCGCGCGATTGCAAAAGCGCGTGGCAGAAGTACAGAACGGCGCGCGAATATGCGCTCATCGAGCCGGATATGTCGAGCAACAAGACGAGCGGCGGCCGGCGTTCCACGACGGCGCGGTATTTCCACACGGTCCAGTCGCCGCCTGAACGAACCGCGTGACGTGCGCTCGCCTTCAGGTCGGCATGCGTGCCGCGCGAAGCCGCCTTGAGCCTGCGCGTCGGTTCGCTAGCAAGCGGCAGCCGATGCGCGCGAATCTGATGCCGCAGCGTGCGCCATTCGTCGGCGCTCAGGGTATCGAAATCGCGCTGGCTCAGGCGTTCCCGCGCGCTGAACGAGAAGCGCGCGTGCGCTTCCGGGGTCGCGCCTTCCCGCTTCGTTTCAGCCGATGACACCGCGCGCGTGGCGAGCGCATCGGCGAGACGGTTGTTGCGTTTGGGCGGCGGCATGCCGTTCGTCACTTTCGGCAGCAACAGCATGCGCAGCTTGCCTTCCCAGTCGGGATCGCGCCAAAAGAGATCGAAGGCCGCGTCGAAGATGCCGCGCTCGTCGCTCGCGTGAACCAGCAGACACGCGAGCGTCGCGTGCACGTCGTCGCGACGGCGCAGATCGATGAAGCGCAGCGCGTCGATGGCATCGACGGCATGCGCGGGCGACATGCCGAGGCCCGCGCCGCGCAGCAGCCTGACGAAGTGCACGACGTTGCGCGCGATGGTTTCCATCGCTAAGACCGCGCCGCCGAAAGACATTGCGCGAGCGTGTCGGCGTCCATGCGCGCGAGGTCGTCCTGATACTTCAACAGCACGCCGAGCGTGTCGCGCACCGACTGCGGGTCCAGTTCCGACACCGACAACGCCGCGAGCGCGCGGCACCAGTCGATGGTTTCCGCGACGCCCGGCGCCTTGAACAGATCCAGCGTGCGCAACTCGTGCACGAAGCCGACCGCTCGCGCCTGCAAGTCGCGGCTCGCTTCCGGCGCGCGGGCCGCGACGATCTCGAGCTCGACATCGCGCGCGGGATAGCCGATCCACTGATAAAGACAGCGGCGCTTGAGCGCATCGTGTACTTCGCGCGTGCGGTTCGAGGTCATCACGACGAGAGGCGGATGCGTGGCGCGCACCGTGCCGTACTCGGGAATCGACACCTGAAAGTCCGACAGCAGTTCGAGCAGGAACGCTTCGAACGGCTCGTCGGCGCGATCGATTTCATCGATGAGCAACACGCGCCGCGCGTTCGCGTTCGAAGGATCGGGCAGCAGCGCCTGAAGCAACGGACGCTTCAACAGAAACTCGCCGCGATACAGCGAATCGTTCGAGGTTGTTTCACCCGATGCTTCCGCGAGCCGCAGCGCCATGATCTGACGCGGATAGTCCCATTCGTAGAGCGCGCTCGCCGTATCGAGACCTTCGTAGCATTGCAGGCGCAAGAGCGTCGTGCCGCACAGACCCGCCGCCGCTTTCGCGAGTTCGGTCTTGCCGACGCCCGGTTCGCCTTCGAGAAAGAGCGGCCGCTGCATTTTCAGCGCGAGAAAAAGCGCCGTCGCGAGCTCGCGGTTCGCGAAGTATTGATGCTCGCGCAGTCGCGCGAGCGTCTCGTCGATGGAATCCGGCTCGTTCGGCATCATGGGAAGGCGCGGCGGACTCGAAATCCGCCGCTTGGTTGCTGAATGACTTCGACGTGCTGCCTAGAACGAGTTGGCGCGTTCGATCGCCCGGCCCGCCAGCACCGGAATCAGATGCGCGCGATATTCCGCGCTCGCGTGCATGTCATCGTTGAGTTCGCCGGGCAGGATCTTCACGCCTCGCGCCGCGCTGACGGAAAAGTCTTTCGACAACGCCGCCTCCAGCTCGGCCGCACGAAACACGGAAGACGCCGCGCCCGTCACGCCAACGCGCACGCCGTCTTCATGCTTTGCAACGAACACGCCGACGAGCGCGAAGTGCGAAGCAGGGTTGCGAAACTTTTCGTACGCGGCGCGCTCGGCGAGCGGAACTTCCACCGCGACGATCAACTCGTCCGGTTCCAGCGCGGTCTGATACATGTCGATGAAAAACTCATCCGCGCCAATGCGCCTGCGATCCGTCACCACCGTCGCGTTCAGCGCAAGCACGGCGGCCGGATAGCACGCGGCGGGGTCGTCGTTGGCAAGCGAACCGCCAATCGTGCCGCGCTCGCGCACCTGTCTGTCGCCGATTCGGCCAGCCAGATCGGCGAGACCGGGCAGCGCCTTTCGAACCTGTTCGTCCGATGCAACCTGCGCGTGGCACATGGCGCCGCCGATGATCAGCTTGCCGCCATCGAGCGCGATGCTTTTCATCGACGCGATGCGCGTCACATCCACGAGCGCCGATGGCTGCGCGAGCCGCAAGCGCATGGTCGGCAAGAGGCTCTGGCCGCCCGCGAGGAATTTGGCATCGCCGTTGGCGGCAAGCGCGGCAACCGCAGCCTGAGTCTCGCCGGGACGTTGATAGTCGAATGCGTACATGTTCGTTCTCCGTTCAGGCGCGTTGGGCGGCGTGCATTGCGGACCACACGCGATGGGGCGTCGCGGGCATCTGCAAATCCTTCACGCCGAGCGGCGCGAGGGCATCGAGAATCGCGTTGATGACGGCGGGCGGCGAGCCGATTGCGCCCGCTTCGCCGCAGCCCTTCACGCCGAGCGGATTGTGCGAGCACGGCGTGCCCTTCGCGGTTTCGACGGTGAAGTTCGGCAAGTCGATGGCATGCGGCATCGCGTAATCCATATACGAGCCTGAGAGCAACTGGCCGGTGGTGTCGTCGTAGACGCAGCGCTCGAGCATCGCCTGGCCGATTCCCTGGCCGAGCCCGCCATGCACTTGCCCTTCGACGATCATCGGGTTGATCACGTTGCCGAAGTCATCGACCGCCGTGAACTTCTGAATACGCGTTTCGCCTGTGTCCTGATCGACTTCCACTTCGCAGACATACGCGCCCGACGGATAAGTGAAGTTGGTCGGGTCGTAGAACGCGTTTTCGTTCAGCCCCGGCTCCATGGTTTCCAGCGGGAAGTTGTGCGGCACGTAGGCGGCAAGCGAGACATCGACGAAACTCTTCGTGCGGTCCGTGCCCGCCACGCGGAACGTACCGTTCTTGAACTCGATGTCCTCCACCGCTGCTTCGAGCAGATGCGCGGCAATCTGCTTGGCCTTCGCTTCCACCTTGTCGAGCGCCTTCATGATCGCCGAGCCGCCGACCGAAATGGAGCGCGAGCCATACGTGCCCATGCCGAACGGAATGCGGCCCGTGTCGCCGTGAATGATCTCGACGTTGTCGATATCCACGCCAAGCCGGTCCGCGACCACTTGCGCGAAGGTCGTTTCGTGCCCTTGTCCGTGACTGTGCGAGCCGGTGAAAACCGTGACCGAGCCGGTCGGATGCACGCGCACTTCGCCCGCCTCGAACAAGCCTGCCCGCGCACCGAGCGCCCCCGCGACATTCGAAGGCGCGAGCCCGCACGCCTCGATATAGCACGAATAGCCGATGCCGCGCAGCTTGCCCGCTTTCTCCGATTCCGCCTTGCGCATGGCAAAGCCTTGCACGTCCGCGAGTTCGAGCGCGCGATTCAGACACGCGTCGTAATCGCCGACGTCGTAGGTCAGGCCGACCGGCGTCGCGTACGGAAACTCGCGAATGAAGTTGCGGCGGCGCAGTTCGACCGGATCGATATTCAATTCGCGCGCCGCCGTTTCGACGAGCCGCTCGACGACATAGGTCGCTTCCGGACGGCCCGCGCCGCGATAGGCATCGACGGGAACGGTGTTGGTGAAGACCGCTTTGACTTCGGCGTAGATCGCGGGCGTGGTGTATTGGCCGGCGAGCAAGGTCGCGTAGAGCACGGTCGGAATCGACGAGGCGAACGTCGACAGATACGCGCCCATGTTCGCCGTCGTGTGCACGCGCATCGCGAGAAACTTGCCGTCGTTGTCGATGGCGAGTTCTGCTTTGGTGACGTGATCGCGGCCATGCGCGTCGGAGAGAAACGCTTCGGAGCGCTCGGCCGTCCACTTGATCGGACGCCCGACTTTCTTCGACGCCCACGTCAGCGCCACGTCTTCCGGGTACAGGAAAATCTTCGAGCCGAAGCCGCCGCCCACATCCGGCGCGATGATGCGCAGTTTCGATTCCGGCAGCGACAGTACGAACGCCGCCATCAGCAGCCGCTCGACGTGCGGGTTCTGATTCGCGACGTAGACCGTGTAGCTTTCGTCGTGCTTCGAATAGCTCGCGTTGACGGCGCGCGGTTCGATCGCGTTCGGCACGAGGCGCTGGTTCACGATATCGAGCGTCGTCACGTGCGCGGCCTGCGCGAAGGCGGCGTCGGTCTTGGCCTTGTCGCCGTGGCCCCAGTTGTAGCAGACGTTGTTCGGCACGCTGTCGTGCACTTGCGGCTGGCCGTCGCCGGCGGCGCTGCCGGTATCGACCGCGGCGGGCAGCACGTCGTAATCGACCTCGATGAGTTCGAGCGCGTCCTTCGCTTCCTTGATGGATTCGGCGACCACGAGCGCGACCTGATCGCCCACGTGCAGCACCTTTTCGTTCGCGATGACGGGATGCGGCGGCTCTTTCATCGGCGAGCCATCGGTGCTGTGGATCAGCCAGCCGCACGGCAAGCCACCGACATTTTCGCCGGCAAGATCCTTGCCCGTGAAAATGGCGATCACGCCCGGCGAAGCCTTGGCCGCTTCCATGTCGATACCGCGAATCTTCGCGTGCGCGTGAGGCGAGCGCAGGAACGCGGCGTAGCTTTGCTGTGGAAGGACGACATCGTCGGTGTACTGGCCGGCACCCGTCAGGAAGCGATAGTCTTCCTTGCGCTTGATGCCAGCGCCAATCAGTTTCTGTTGCTCAGGGGCATTCATCGCGGTCTCCTTGATAGGCGCGAAATCCGGATCGATCGATAGAGTGCAGCTAGTGTTTCTAGCCGCCCGACCTCATGGATTGCGCGCCCTGCAGGACCGCCTTGACGATGTTGTGATAGCCCGTACAGCGGCACAGATTGCCGTCGAGCTGCTCGCGCACTTCCTCTTCGGAGAGATCCGGAGACTGCGCGGCGAGTGCGCTCGCGCTCATCACCATGCCCGGCGTGCAGAAACCGCATTGCAGACCGTGGCATTCCTTGAAGGCCGCCTGCATGGGATGAAGCTCGCCGTCTTTCGCCATGCCTTCGATAGTCGTCACCGCCATGCCGTCGGCCTGCGCGGCGAGGATGTTGCACGACTTGATCGCGCGCCCTTCGAGATGCACGGTGCACGCGCCGCACTGCGCGGTATCGCAGCCAATGTGCGTGCCGGTGAGCCTGAGTTGTTCGCGTAGAAACTGGACGAGCAGAAGATGCGGTTCGACGTTGGCGGTCACGGGTTTGCCGTTGACCGTCAGGCTGATGCTGAGCGTCATTACTGTCTCCTTTGCGACCCGGCCGGAGCTTTTTTGCTCCATACGCGGGCCTCGTGCAGTTTCTCTGCGACGACTCGAAGCGAAGCTATCCGCTTCTATTCCGGTCACGGCAGACCGACTGCTGTGGGGATGGACCAGCCTTACGCCACTCGCTTGCTTCGCCACTCACGTCAACCACGTCCTGAACCTGCCGACCTGCTGCTGTGAGCGTTTGGCTGGGAAATCGTGTGATGCGCGTTCATGTTTGCAGAGCCGAGTAAAGCACAAATCGGCGAGCGTAGCTATTGGGCTTACTTGCCGGTGGATGCGTTTGCCTGTCTGCGCTCGTCTTCGCTTGCGGCTCTGAAAATAAAAACGCCGCCCGAAGGCGGCGTTCATGCAACCGGCGCGCAAGACGCCTTACAGCACGTTTTTCGAAGCCTGCGCGCGACCGAGCACCGAATGCCGGCGCGAGTAGACGAAATAAATCGCGAGGCCGATCACCAGCCAAACGACGAACGCGACCCACGTCATCGCCTTGAGATTGAGCATGAGAAACAGGCACGACGCCACCGCGAGAATGGGCACCACCGGCACGCCAGGACAGCGGAACGCGCGCGGCAAGTCCGGATGCGTGCGGCGCAGGATCAGCACGGCGATGGACACCATCGAGAACGCCGCGAGCGTGCCGATGTTGATGAGCTCCGCCAGCACGTTGAGCGGAACGAGCGCGCCGATCAGCCCGAAGAAAATGCCGACGAGCCAGGTCGTGAAGAAAGGCGTCGAGTAACGCGGATGAACTTTCGAGAGCCGCGCGGGCAAGAGCCCGTCACGCGACATCGCGTAGATGATGCGCGTCTGGCCGTAGCTCATGACGAGGATCACGGTGAGCATGCCGAGCACCGCGCCTAAGTCGATGAAACCCGCGACCCAGTTCTGTCCGACCACTTGCAGCGCATACGAAACCGGATGCGAAACGCCCGCGAACTGCGCCGACGGCACGATGCCCGTCACGACCGCCGCGACGGCGACATACAACACCGCGCACACGGCCAGCGACGAAATGATGCCGATCGGCAGATCGCGCTTCGGGTTCTTCACCTCCTCGGCGGCGGACGACACCGAATCGAAACCGATGAACGCGAAGAACATCACCGCCGCCGCGCCGAACACGCCCGACCAGCCATTCGGCATGAACGGATGCCAATTGGCAGGCGTCACATGAAACACGCCCACGGCGATCACCAGCAACACGACGGTCACCTTGATCGCGACCATGATGTTGTTCACGCGCGTGGATTCCTTCACGCCGACCGACAAGAGCGCGGTGATCGCCATCATCACCAGAAATGCAGGCAGGTTGAAATAGGTGACGTGGTCGGGCAACGCGCCGGGCGCGGCGGTCAGTACGGTCGGCAGCGAGATGCCGAAGCCCGACAGTAGCGATTGCAGATAACCCGACCATCCGACTGACACGGCGGAAGTGGCAAGCCCGTATTCGAGCATCAGATCCCAGCCGATGATCCACGCAGCCAGTTCGCCAAGCGTGGCGTACGAATAGGTATAGATGGAACCGGCAACCGGTATAGTCGATGAGAACTCGGCGTAGGCAAGCGCCGCGAAACAGCACGCAATCGCCGCGACAATGAACGAAACCATGAGCGCCGGGCCGGCTTGCACGGCGCCGGTTCCCGTCAGCACGAAAATGCCGGTGCCGATGATGGCGCCAATACCAAGGAAGGTGAGATCGAGCGCGCCCAGAGTCTTCTTGAGCGACGTGCTGTGGGTGGCAGCCAGCATGTGCTCGATGTTTTTCTTGCGGAACAACGACATTGCGGTGAGTCTCCTAAAGGCGCTCAAAGGCACCGTACCTCGGGAAAACCCGATAGTTTAGCGGAGACTGGAAGCATGCCCAAAGAACGAGCATGGGACGCCCTATCCTTGCGCAATTTTTACAGATCGTTCGTTTTTTATCTTGTTTAAGATAAATTCCGGGACTTTTCAGCCCGCTATTGCCGGGTTCATGTCGATGAGGCGATGGCTCATCACATAGAAGGTCAGTTCGGCGTTGTTCGCAAGCTGCATCTTGTCGAGTAAGCGCGCCCGATAAACGCTCACTGTTTTCACCGACAGCGAAAGCGCGTGTGCGATGTCCGTGAGCCGCTTGCCCGAAGCCAGCATGCACAGCGTCTGGAATTCGCGGTCAGAGAGTTGCTCGTGCGGCATGCGCTCCGAACCAAGCGAAACGTAGTTCGCAAGCGCTTCCGCCATTTCCGGGCTCACGTATTTGCGGCCCGCCGCGACTTGCTGAATCGCGCCGATCATGAGCGCAGGGTCCGCCGTCTTCGAGAGATAACCCGCCGCGCCGGCCTTGAGCGCGCGCACGGCATATTGATCTTCGCGATGCATCGAAAACATCAGCACGGGCAGGCGCGGCATGTCGCGCTTCAGGCGCTTGAGTACGTCTAGACCGTTTACATCGGGAAGCGAAATGTCGAGCATCGCCACGTCGGGCGCGTGGCGCGCGGCGAGTGCGAGCGCCTGCACGCCGGTTCCGGCTTCGATCACCTCCGAGGCCAGCTCGCGCTCGATCAGCAATTGCGCGACGCCACGGCGCACGATGGCGTGGTCGTCGGCGAGCAGGATGCGCAGCGCCATGCGCGGCCTCAGGCGTTGGCCGCGCGCCGAACCAGACGCGGCGGGCATGCCAGCGGAATGCGCGCGTGCACCGCGACGCCGCCCATCTCCGATGCAGCGACGCGCATGCTGCCGCCGAACGCCTCGCATCGCGCACGCATGCCGGGCAGGCCGAAGCGGCCGGTCTTGCGGCGCGCGGCGGGCGTCATGCCGATTCCGTCATCGTCGATGACGAGCGTCACGCCTTGCGCGTCACGCTCTACGCTAACCCGCGCGCGCGTCGCCCGGGCGTGGCGCGCGACATTGGTCAACGCTTCCTGCATCACACGTAAAAGAGCGACGGCGAGACCGGGCGGGAGATCGTCGAAGCGGGAATCGTCGGGGCAGACGAAATCGACATGAATGGCGGCACGCGCGCCGAAGGTGGCGATCCAGTCGGCAAGTCCGGTGGTGAAACCCGTGTCGAAGGGCGGCGCTTGCAAGTTCTCGACGATTCGATGACTCGCTTCGCCTGCTTCCGCGATACAGTCGCGCGCTTGGCGAAGCGCATCGGCGCAAGCGGCGGGGGCATTGGCGGGAAGCCAGTATTGCGCGCGGGAAATCGCCAGGTTGGCGGCGGTCAGCACGGCGCCCATCTCGTCGTGCAAGTCCTGCGCGAGTGTGCCGCGCGTGTGCGCTTCGATGGCGGCCAGTTGCGTGGTGAGTTCGTCGATGCGCGCCGCGAGACTGCGCACTTGGCGATCGCTCTTGAGGCGTGCGTCGATCGGCACGGAGACTAGCGAAGCGGACGCGCGCGGCGCCTTGCGTGTTTCAGGCGGAATTTTGGCCGACGAGTTCATTCAATGTCTCCCAAGTGAGCGCAACTAGAGCTACGTCGCCAGAAGACGCATGCGGCGTAACTAAATTTACACTCCGTAACATCGACGACGGACGATATCGTTGCGTCATCCGTCTGAGCGTTGCGAAATCATATCTCAAAATTATCATAAAGCCATACCGGACAAGGCTTTCAGACGTGAACCTCATGCCGTTTGGCAAACATTGTCACTATTCGCTGACGACCCGGGGTCGTGGCCACAGGCCGCCAATTTGTAACAATACCCCGGCGAATCGGGGCGAAAAAAAACCGGCGCACGAAAGCACCGGTTTTTTCGACAGGACAAACAGCAGTCGAATCAGCCGACGAAAGCCTTTTCCACCACATAATGTCCCGGATGATTGTTGCTGCCTTCCTTGAAGCCAAGGCTGTCGAGCAACTCGCGCGTGTCGCGCAGCATGTGCGGGCTGCCGCAAAGCATCACGCGGTCGTTTTCAACCGAGAACGGATCGACCGACAAATCCGCGAACAGCTTCTTCGTTTCGATCAGGTCGGTGATCCGGCCGCGATTCGCGAACTCTTCACGCGTGACGGTCGGGTAGTACACGAGCTTCTCCGACACGATCTCGCCGATATGCTCGTGCGCCGGCAAGTGCTCGGTGATGAAGTCCTTGTACGCGAGCTCATCGACGAAACGGCACGTGTGCGTCAGCACGATCTTGTCGAAGCGGTCGTAGACGTCCGGGTCCTTGATGATCGACATGAAAGGCGCGAGGCCCGTGCCCGTCGAAAGCAGCCACAACGTTTTGCCCGGCAATAAGTTGTCGGCGACGAGCGTGCCCGTCGGCTTCTTGCCGATCAGCACGGGATCGCCCACTTTCAAATGCTGAAGGCGCGACGTCAGGGGGCCGTCCGGCACCTTGATGCTCAAGAATTCGAGATGCTCTTCGTAGTTCGCGCTCGCGAGGCTATAGGCGCGCAAGAGCGGCTTGCCTTCGACTTCGAGGCCCACCATCGTGAACTGACCGTTCTCGAAGCGGAACGACGAATCGCGAGTGCAGGTGAAACTGAAGAGCGTGTCGGTCCAGTGGTGGACGCTCAGAACGGTTTGAGAATTAAGGTTGCTCATGGCTTCTTGGACTGTGCGAGAACGATGATGCGATGACGCGGTGCCGCTCGCCGCCAGCCGAATGCTCTGGCGGGAACGGGCATCGAAAAGACTTTGCCGCGCTTTACTACGCAAAAGGACGATCGTATGGGCCGATGTCGGCGCTTCGGTATCACGCGGCCTGCTCAAGACTTGAGCCGAAGCACGCGCGCAAACCAGACAACCCAGCCGGACAACCCGGCGCAATCGAGCATTTTAACCCGATCGACATTTGCCGTCGTGTCGCGGCCGTGCGGCATAGAGACTGGCTGGACGCGCGTGGGACTTTGCGGGACGGCGCGCACCTGGCTGCTCGGCCTGGCGAATGATTGCGAAGAACGGGAGACGCGCGTCGAACACGCCGCAAATCACAGCCAAAAAGCCGCCGAGCCCGCATGATAGCAACGGATTCCGCAATTATCCCAAAATACCCTTCTGACGGTCGGGCCGGGACAACGGCGGGACGACGCGATCAGATGCGTTGATCCGTCGACGGCTTCTCCCACAGATTCACGCCGCCTTCCTGCGCATGCTTGTCGATCTCGGCGAGTTCCTCTGCGCTGAACTCCAGATTCTTCAGCGCGGCGACGTTCTCGACGACCTGTTCCGCGCGGCTCGCGCCGATCAGCACCGAAGTAACACGGCCACCGCGCAACGCCCATGCGAGCGCCATCTGCGCGAGGCTCTGACCGCGACGTTCCGCGAGTTCGTTGAGCTTGCGCACATGCGCCAGATTCTCGTCGCTCAAATGCTCCTGCTTGAGCGATCCGCCGCCCGCCTTGTTCACGCGCGCATCCTGCGGCACGCCGTTCAAATACTTGCTCGTAAGCAAGCCCTGCGCGAGCGGCGTGAACGCGATGCTGCCGGTGCCGAGATCGTCGAGCGTATCGAGCAGTTCGTGTTCGATCCAGCGATTCAGCATGTTGTACGACGGCTGATGGATCAAGAGCGGCACCTTGTGCTCGGCCAGCAAGCGCGCCATTTCGCGCGTCTTCGACGCCGAATACGACGAAATGCCGACATACAGCGCCTTGCCCGAATGAACGGCGGTGGCGAGCGCGCCTGCGGTTTCTTCGAGCGGCGTGTCCGCATCGAAACGATGCGAGTAGAAAATATCGACGTAATCGAGGCCCATGCGCTTCAGGCTTTGATCCAGACTCGCGAGCACATACTTGCGCGAACCGCCGCCGTTGCCGTAAGGTCCCGGCCACATGTCCCAGCCAGCCTTCGAAGAAATCAGCAGCTCATCGCGATACGGCCGGAAGTCGTCCTTGAAGATCCGGCCGAAGTTCGTTTCCGCGCTGCCATACGGCGGGCCGTAGTTGTTGGCGAGATCGAAGTGCGTGACGCCGAGATCGAATGCCGTGCGCAGAATTTCGCGTTGCGTCGAGATGGGCGTGGTATCGCCGAAGTTGTGCCACAGACCAAGAGACAACGCAGGAAGTTTCAATCCGCTCTTGCCGCACGTGCGGTATTGCATCTGCGTATAACGCTCGGAAGCTGCTTCGTATGCCATATCGAATTCCCTTTGCGTGCTGGTTGACTGAATCGGTTTCGGGGACTGCGTTCGGGCGTTGTGCGGCACGTGCTCGCCGCTCCGCCGGTCGAGGCCGACAATGTTAAGCCAATCCGCCGCAAGCCGTACGACCCTCGTCCGGACGGCCTACGCGGGAACGTTCTGGTCCGACGCCGGACCAATGCAAATCCCAAATGAAGGAATCTGACCGATGAACTCTATCGATAAGCTGCGCCCTGCCTACGATTCCCTATTAGCCCTTGCCGTGACGTATGGCATCGACTTCCTCATGGCGATCCTGATTCTCGCTGTCGGATGGTGGATTTCGAACTTCGTCGCCAACGCGCTGCGGCGCACGCTCGGGCGCACGCATATCGACGCCACGCTCACGCCGGTACTCGCCAGCGTGGCGATGTGGGCCATTCGCGTAGTCGCCATCGTGGCCGCGCTCGGCAAGTTCGGCATCGCGGCGGCGAGTATCCTGACCGTGCTCGGCGCGGCCGGACTGGCTATTGGCCTGGCGTTGCAGGGCACGCTGCAGAACATCGCGGCGGGACTGATGCTGTTGTTGCTGCGCCCGTTCCGCGTGGGCGATTACATCGAGGGCGTCGGCACCACGGCGGGAACCGTGAACGAGATCGGTCTCTTCACCACGCGCCTCACCAAGGCCGACGGCATCGTCATGTTCGTGCCGAACAGCACGATCTGGGCGAATCCCATCACCAACTACAGCGCGAACGAACGCCGCCGCGTGGTGCTCAACTTTCAGGTGGCGCACGGTCAGAAGGTCGAACATGTGCTCGAGGAATTGCGCCGGCTCGTGAGCGAAGATCCGCGTATTGTGCAGGAAGCGCCGTCCGCTCCGTGGATCGCGGTAACGGATTACACCGACACCGGCGTCAAGTTCAACGTGGGCGCATGGACGCGCGCGAGCGATCACGCGAGCGTGCAGGCCGAATTGCTGCGCAAGATTCAGCCGCTGACGCGCGAGCAGATCACCTGAAACCGGGACGACTGGACGCGAGCGGGAAGATTGAATAACCTGTCGCGCCTTACCTTCCGCGAGCCTGGCCCATGACCCGAGCGATTTCCGTTGCGTTGATTGTCGGCGGCATCGTGCTGCTTTATTTCGGTGGCCAGTCGTTTCATTCGTTGAGTAACGACGTATCGCGCTTTTTCACCGGCTCGCCCACGAACAAGACTATCTGGCTGCTCGCGGGCGGCGTCGTGGCCACGCTCGCGGGAATGATCGGCCTTGCGCTGCCGTCATCCCGCCGATAAAACGCAAAACGCGCTCAGACGAGCGGCACTTCCGGTTTCGCGGCCGACCGCGTGCCTGGCAACGGCACGTTGCTCGCACCGTGATACGTGTAGACGAGCGAGAACTTCACCTTATCGCTGAGGTTTTTGCCCGCCGAGTGCAGCGTATTGCAGTGGAAGAACACGACATCGCCGGGTTCGAGCGCGGGCGAAACCGCCGTGCGGATCAGCGCGGCGTTTTCGGGCAGGTCGGAGCGGAAGAATTTCGCTTCATCGAAGCGGTCGGACGTGAACGGCAGCTTGTGCGAGCCCGGCACGAACCACAGCGCGCCGTTGTCGACGGTTTCATCGCCGATTGCGAGCCATGTCGAAACCAGATCGTCGCGCTCGAAGCCCCAGTAACGCACGTCGCGATGCCAGCCGGTGAGGCTGCCGTAAGCGGGATGCTTCGTCATTACGCAGTTGTGATGCGCACGCGAAAGGTACGGCGTTTCGCCGAAGTACAACTCCATCCAGCCGCGAATCTCGGGCGATGTCGCAAACTCGGCGAAGAGCGGATCACGCACGTAGGCGTCAAGCAGACGGCGCACGGTGTGTCCGCCGGGCGCGTCCCGGGAATCGGGCGCGCCGGGGTATTTCAGATCGGCTTCGAATTCGAGCGGCGTCGCCGCCTCCGCCAACTGGCGGCGCGCAACTTCGCGTAACGCTTGGCAGCGCGCTTCAGGCACCAGCCCCTTGACGACGACGAAGCCCGTCTTGCGCAATTCGCGCACTTGTTCTGATTTCGATTGAAGCGGATTGTGTTCGGACATTTCAGTTCTTACCTCGACGGCTTCACGTGACTTCATTCAACCATCGCAATACCCGGCATCCGGGCGAATAGCACGATTGTAAATCTCACGCGCGGCTAAAGCCCGTTCGGCCTGCGCTTTAACGGCGCGACCGGCGTTTCGTCCGGCATTCAGCAGGGAAAACGCGGACTTACCGGAGTAATAATGGTCCTGTACATTGCCTGCATCAATTCGGTGCAACTTCCGCAGGCTCGTTGGATCGAATCCGTTGATCGCTATTTTTGAGACGACTATCGTCGAGTTGCCTCCATGCAACCGACTCTTCCCGATATGAACCACCGAATCGCTTCCGGCCTGACCCGAGTTGCCTCACACGCCGCGCGCCCGGCCCGACGCGGCGTGGTTCGCGCACTGCGCCACCATTCCGCGCGCACTCAGGCGCTCGCGGAACAGCTCATGCACGTGCATCCGGTCGTTGGCATTCGCTCGTGGTTTCGCGGCTTCTTCTTCAATCTTCGCGCGCGCACGGCATCGCGCAAGGTGTCGTTGAGAGCGCTGCTGCGCCGTCCGATGCAAGCCCGCGCGCCCGCACTGCCGAAGCCTCAGGCGGCGGCCCACACGAGCCGCCGTCCGCGACGCATTTCCGCTAGCAGCGCGGGTTGGTATGCATTCGCGGCACGCTGAAGGCCCGCACGGCGGGCTTCGATAAAAGCGACGCACAAAAAAAACCGGCAAGCGCGATGCTTGCCGGTTTTCGTTTTGCCTGCCGAACCAATACGACGCTTTATGCGACGCTCGCGACCGGTTCCGTGCCCGCGGCTTCCGCGAGCGTGAGAGCCTTGTCGGTGGCTTCCCACGTGAATTCCGGCTCTTCGCGGCCGAAGTGGCCATAAGCCGCCGACTTCTCGTAGATCGGACGCAGCAGATCCAGCATCTGAATGATGCCCTTCGGACGCAGGTCGAAGTGTTCGAGCACGAGCTTCGTGATCTCGGCATCCGACACGCGGCCCGTGCCGAACGTGTTGACCATGACCGAAGTCGGGCGCGCCACGCCAATAGCGTACGACACCTGAATCAGGCAACGCGAGGCCAGGCCCGCTGCCACGATGTTCTTCGCGACATAGCGGCCGGCGTAGGCAGCCGAGCGGTCGACCTTGGACGGGTCCTTACCCGAAAACGCGCCGCCGCCGTGAGGGGCCGCGCCGCCGTAGGTATCCACGATAATCTTGCGGCCCGTCAGACCGCAGTCGCCTTGCGGACCGCCGATGACGAAGCGGCCCGTGGGATTCACCAGGAACTTGATGTCGCCCTTGATGAGATCCGCCGGCAACGTCGGCTTGATGACTTCCTCGATCACGGCTTCGCGCAGGTCCGAGAGATCGATGTCCGGTGCGTGCTGCGTGGAAAGCACGACGGTGTCGATGGAATGCGGACGGCCATCGACATAACGCACGGTGACTTGCGACTTCGCGTCCGGACGCAGCCACGGCAGACGGCCGTCGCGACGCAGGTTCGCCTGACGCTCGACCAGACGATGCGAAAGGTGGATAGGCAGCGGCATGAGTTCGGGCGTTTCGTCGCATGCGTAGCCGAACATCAGGCCCTGGTCGCCCGCGCCTTGATCGAGGTTGTTGTCGTGCGCCTTGTTCACGCCTTGCGCGATATCCGGCGACTGCTTGTCGTAAGCGACGAGCACCGCGCAGCCGCGATAGTCGATACCGTAGTCGGTGTTGTCGTAGCCAATGCGCTTGATGGTGTCGCGCGCAACCTGGATGTAGTCGACATTGGCCGTCGTGGTGATTTCGCCCGCAAGGACGACGAGGCCGGTGTTACAGAGCGTTTCCGCTGCGACGCGCGAGTATTTGTCCTGACTCAGGATTGCGTCGAGGATGGCGTCGGAGATTTGATCGGCGACCTTGTCCGGGTGGCCTTCGGAAACGGATTCGGATGTAAACAGATAGTCGTTCGACACGCTTCAGACTCCAATTAAAGTACGTTGTGGTTTGCTCACGTAGCCGACTTCGTTCGGAGTCTGAAGCGGCGACGCTTTAGCGGATGTCATTAAACTCCAGCCCTTCTCCACAGATTGCATGAAGGCCGGCCGGCTTCGCCCCGCAAGTTGTCCATTAACTCGGCGAAGGTCTTATTATACCGGTTTCCCGTGTTTTTACTGAGCCGAACGCTTGTCCCCATTCGTCCCGAAACAATCTTCTGTCCATAGTTCACCTCCGTCTGTTCGCTGGAGCACCTCATGTTAGGGCGCATTGGCGTGGCGCTCGCCTTCGGCTTTCTCAAGTTTCTGGCGCTCATCCCTTACGGCATCACGGCACGTTTCGGCGACGGACTCGGCTGGCTGCTCTATCAGATCCCGAGCAGACGCAAGCGCATCGTACATACGAACCTCGCGCTCTGCTTTCCGGACTGGTCGCCCGAGCGCCGCGAGGAAGTCGCACAGCAGCATTTCCGCCACGCCATCCGCAGCTATGTGGAGCGCAGCGTGCAGTGGTTCGGCTCGGCCAAGAAACTCGAAAAACTGATCGAGGTGGACAGCGCCGTCGATCTCTCCGACCCGAACCTGCCGCCCACGCTCTTTCTCGGCCTGCATTTCGTCGGCATCGAGGCGGGATCGATCTTTCTGAACTACTCGCTGCATCGGCAATGCGGGTCGTTGTATCAACCGTTCTCGAATCCGCAGGTCGAGGAAATCGCGAAAGCGCAGCGCGCCCGCTTCGGCGCGGACATGGCGAGCCGTGCGGACAGCGCGCGTATCGTGCTGCGCTGGCTGCGCGACCGCAAACCGGTGATGCTCGGCGCGGACATGGACTACGGCATGCGCAATTCCACCTTCGTGCCGTTCTTCGGCATTCAGGCGTGTACGTTGACGGCCGTCGGCCGGCTGGCGAAAGCGGGCAAGGCGCAAGTGGTGCCGTTCATCGGCGAGGTGCTGCCGAACTACAAGGGATATCGGCTGAAGATTTTCGAGCCGTGGCAGAACTACCCCACTGGCGACGACGAAGCCGACGCGCGCCGCATGAACGAGTTCCTCGAAGAGCAGATTCCGCACATACCGGAGCAGTATTACTGGGTGCACAAGCGTTTCAAAACGCGTCCGCCGGGCGAGCCGGGCTTCTATTGAGCGCGCATAGCGCCGTGGTGGCGCAGATCGTCGCGAAACGTCATGAAACGTGACGGTGAGGCTCACATACAATAGCGCCATGAAACTCAAATTCACCAAGATGCAAGGCGCGGGCAACGACTTCGTCGTGCTCGACGGCTACACGCAGGCGCTCGATCTGAGCGCGCAGCAAGTGCGTGCGCTCGCCGACCGTCATTTCGGCGTGGGCGCGGACCAGTTGCTGCTGGTGGAAAAGCCGACCATCGAGGGCGTCGATTTCAAATACCGCATCTTCAATTGCGACGGCGGCGAGGTCGAACATTGCGGCAACGGCGCGCGCTGCTTCGTGAAGTTCGTGCGCGACCGCAAGCTGACCGACGCTGCAACCGTGCGCGTGCAGGTGCAAAACGGCGTCATCACGCTGACCATGCAAGCCAATGGCGAAGTGACGGTCGACATGAGTACGCCGGTGTTTCATGCGCCCGAAGTGCCTTTCGACGCGCACGGTCTCGAAGGCCGCAACGAAGGCAACGACACGCTCTGGCCGCTCGATCTGAACGGCTATGCGAATGAACCGCGCTGGATTTCCGTCGTCTCGATGGGCAATCCGCACGCCGTGCAGATCGTGGATGACGTGGAAGCGTATCCCGTGCTCGTCGAAGGTCCGCTGATCGAGCGTCACGCGCGCTTTCCGAAGCGCGTCAACGCGGGCTTCATGCAGATCGTCGATCGTCATTCGGTCAAGCTGCGCGTCTACGAACGCGGCGCGGGCGAAACGCTCGCGTGCGGCACGGGCGCGTGCGCGGCGGTGGCGGCAGGCATCCGGCGCGGCGTGCTCGACACGCCGGTGCGCGTCGAGACGCACGGCGGCACGCTCACCATCAGCTGGGACGGCGCACGCGACGAATCCGCGCCGCTTTTCATGGCCGGACCCGCCGCGACGGTTTTCGAAGGCGAGATCGACCTCGACCGCATCGCCGGCTGAGTTTGCATACGCATCGCATCATTACGACCATCGACCATGAATCCACGCGAAGTCGCCGATTATCTGCTCGACAACCCCGATTTCTTCATCGAGCACGCTGAACTGCTCGGCACGATCCGGTTGTCCAATCCGCATGGCAAGTCCGCCGTGTCGCTGCAGGAACGCCAGATGGAAATGCTGCGCGACAAGAACAAGCAACTCGAACGGCGCCTCGCCGAACTGCTGCGCTACGGCCACGAAAACGACAGCATCTCGACGAAGTTCAACCGCTGGACCGTGCGCGTGATCGCGCAGCGCGATCCATACGCGTTGCCCTCGACCATCAGTCGCGGCCTGTGCGAAGTCTTCGACGTTCCGCACGCCGCGCTGCGCGTCTGGGATGTCGACGAAGGGTATCGCCAGGCCGACTTCGCACGTCAGGTCGGCGAGGAAGTGCGCATCTTCGCGAATAACCTCGAAGTGCCGTATTGCGGCGCGAACAGCGGCTTCGCGGCGGCGCAGTGGCTTGGCGCGCCGAACTCGGCGTCGGCTACGACCGTTGCCGGAGAAGGCGCCGCGCAGCGCAAGATCGAATCGATCTCGCTGATCGCCCTGCGCGATCCGCAAGCCGGTCCGGATGCGCCCACCTTCGGCCTGCTCGTCATGGGCTCGCCCGATCCGCGCCGCTTTCACGACGGCATGGCGACCGACTTCCTCACGCAGATCGGCGCATTGGCCAGCGCGGCTTTGAGCCGTCTGATGCCTTACTGAGATCGCCATGGACACCGCCGAAGCCATCGCCACGTATCTTTCGATGCTCGAACACGAGCGGCGTCTGTCCGAACACACTTTGCGTGGCTACACGTACGAACTGAGCGAACTGCGCGCGCTCGCCAAAGACCGTCCGCTCGAATCACTAACCGCGCTCGATATGCGCGGCGCGGTGGTCAGGGCGCATTCGGCGGGGCTGTCGTCGCGCTCCATCGCGCATCGGCTGTCGGCGTGGCGGGCGTTTTATCGATGGTTCGCGCAGCAAGTCGACATGCCCGCGAATCCGGTGGCGACCATTCGCGCGCCCAAGCGCGAGAAGAGCTTGCCGAAGGCGCTTTCCGTCGATGACGCCATGGCGCTCATGGACGCGCCCCAGGCCGGCACAACCGAAGCCGCGCGCGATCACGCGATTCTCGAACTCTTCTACTCGTCCGGCTTGCGACTCGCCGAACTAGTCGGGCTGGACGTGCATTTCGTCGAGACCGCCGAATACCGCTCGCAAGGCTGGCTCAATCTCGCGCACGAGGAAGTGACGGTGCTCGGCAAGGGCAACCGGCGGCGTTCGGTTCCGGTCGGCCGCAAGGCAGTCGATGCCTTGCGCGCGTGGATCGCGGTACGCGGCGAATTCGTCAAGCACGACCCGCACGCGCTCTTCATTTCGGTGCGCGGCAACCGCATGGCGCCCGGCGTGGTGCGCGAGCGCGTGAAGCGCATGGCGCTGCTCGCGGGCATTCCGTCGAACGTACATCCGCACGTGTTGCGGCATTCGTTCGCCACGCATGTTCTGCAATCGAGCGGCGACCTGCGCGCCGTGCAGGAGTTGCTCGGTCACGCGAGCATCACGGCCACGCAGGTCTATACATCGCTGGATTTTCAGCATCTCGCTCGCGTCTACGATTCAGCGCACCCGCGCGCGAAGAAGCGCGATTAACCTGCGGGCGCTTGCATGAGCGCCCGCGCCTGACATTCTCATGCATACCATCACGCTCAAAGCGGCGAAGGACAGGTCGCTCGTTCGCCGCCATCCGTGGATTTACGCCAACGCCATCGCGCGGATCGACGGCAATCCCGCGCCTGGCGCGACCGTCGCCGTGCGCGCGGCCGACGGCCGCTTTCTGGCGCGCGCGTCGTATAGCCCGCATTCGCAGATTCGCGCGCGCGTCTGGTCTTTCGACGAAGCCGAACCTGTGGATCACGCGTTCTTCAAGCGTCGCGTGCAGCGCGCGGTCGCGCATCGGCAGACGATGGTGCGCGATACCGGCGCCACGCGTCTCATTTTCGGTGAAGCGGACGGCTTGCCCGGCTTGATCGTCGATTACTACGTCGCCGACGAAGGCGCGCGCGCGCAACTCGTTTGCCAGTTCATGGCGACGGGCGTCGAAGCTTGGAAAGAGGCGATCGTGCAGGCGCTCATCGACGCCACCGGCTGTCCAAATGTCTACGAACGCTCGGATGTGTCGATTCGCCAGAAGGAAGGTCTCGAGCAAACCACCGGCGTGCTCGCCGGCGACGCGCCGCCCGAGACGCTCATCACGAACGAATGCGGCGTGCGCTATCACGTCGATGTCATGCACGGCCACAAGACAGGCTTCTATGTCGATCAGCGCGACAACCGCGTACTGGTTCAGCAAAACGCGGAAGGCCGCGAAGTGCTCAACTGCTTTTGCTACACGGGCGGCTTTTCGCTCGCGGCGCTCAAGGGCGGCGCCACGCGCGTGGTGTCCGTCGATTCGTCCGGCGACGCGCTCGCCCTGGCGCGCGCCAACGTCACGGCAAACGGCTTCGACGCCGAACGCGCCGAATGGCTCGACGCCGACGCGTTCAAGACCTTGCGCCGTCTTTACGACGAAGGCCAGCGCTTCGACCTGATCGTGCTCGATCCGCCAAAGTTCGCGCCGTCGAAGGAAAGCGTCGAGCGCGCCGCGCGCGCTTACAAGGACATCAACCTCAGCGGTTTCAAGCTGCTACGTCCGGGCGGGCTGCTCTGCACGTATTCGTGTTCCGGCGCGATCGATTCGGACCTCTTCCAGAAGATCGTCGCGGGCGCGGCGTCGGACGCGCGTGTCGATGCGCGCATCCTCAAGCGGCTCGGCGCGGGCGTCGATCACCCTTTGCTGACGGCTTTTCCCGAAGGCGAATACCTGAAAGGGCTGCTGTTGCAAATTGCGTGAGCGCCCTTATCTAGCGGCCACGTAACCGGGTCGCACGGAGCACCGGTTCGGCAAATATGTTTCAATATTCGACTCATTGCGCCTGCCGCGGCCCGCGCAATCCCCGAACACAGACAAGGACACAGGCGACACCATGATTCCCGTAACCATCCTGACCGGCTTTCTGGGTAGCGGCAAAACCACGCTGCTCAAGCGCATTTTGAACGAGCAGCACGGCATGAAGATCGCCGTGATCGAGAACGAGTTCGGCGAAGAGAACATCGACAACGAAATCCTCGTGCAGGAAACGAACGAGCAGATCATCCAGATGAGCAACGGCTGCATCTGCTGCACGATTCGCGGCGATCTGGCGCGTGCGCTGGAAGACCTCGCTAACCGCAAGAAGGCGGGGACGCTCGATTTCGACCGCGTGGTGATCGAAACGACGGGTCTCGCGAATCCGGGCCCCGTGGCGCAGACGTTTTTCATGGACAACACGGTTGCCGACGAATTCCTGCTCGACGCGATCATCACCCTCGTCGATGCAAAGCACGCGAACGCGCAGCTCGACCAGCACGAAGTGGTGCAGCGGCAGGTCGGTTTCGCAGACCGCCTGTTCATCACCAAGTCCGATCTCGTCGATGCCGCCGCGCTCGAAGCGCTCAAGCATCGCCTGCTGCACATGAACCCGCGCGCGGCCATTCGCGTCGTCAATTTCGGCGATGCGGACATCAAGGAAATCTTCGACCTGCGCGGCTTCAATCTGAATTCGAAGCTCGAGATCGACCCGGATTTCCTCGCGGAAGACGACCACGAACACGATCACGGCCATGACCACGCGCACGATCACGGCGACGACCACGATCACGCCACTTGCGGTCACGATCATAGCCACGACCATGAGCATCATCATCACCATCACGCGCATCACGACGACAAGATCAAGTCGTTCGTGTATCGCAGCGACAAGCCGTTCGATCCGAACCGCCTCGAAGACTTCCTGGGCGGCATCTTGCAGATCTACGGCGAGCGTCTGTTGCGCTACAAGGGCGTGCTCTATATGAAGGGCGTGGATCGCAAGGTCGTGTTCCAGGGCGTGCATCAGATGATGGGCAGCGACCTCGCCAGCAAGTGGATGCCGATCGAGAAGAAGAACAGCAAGATGGTGTTCATCGGTATCGAGTTGCCGAAGGATCTAATTTTCGACGGCCTCGACGCCTGCCTCGTCAAGTAGATTGGCATGCATATCGCTTGATAGCCGCGGTTCCCGTCTTCAGGAAGCGTGCGCGAAAAGCTGGAAACGCCGCCGCGGCCTATCGCGCGCGGCGTTTTTCGTAGCGTGACTTTCGTGCGGCGTGTGTAGTCGCGACCACGAAGCAGCATCGCTTTTTGTACGTCCACGCGTTATATTTTTGAAATTCCGACATAAATTGACAGGGTTTTCTCGTTGTCGTCGGAAATTGCGGTTCAGTTACAATACAGCCCCACTGGAGAAGGGCAAATCCGTTTGGCGCATGGCTTGAAGTCACATCTGAGCCTTACGCTGTCGGATGTCAGGAGAAGGGATGGCCTGTTTTGCGTTATCTCGATTTAGCGGGGGAAGGCGAATCGAAACAACGCAGGAAGGCCCGGAACGCGGACATGCAAAAAAATGCCCCGCGTACCGGACACATCCGTAATCGGTTTCCAGAGGAGTTCGGCCCCGCATCGACGTGTCGTGTGATGCCATGACGCTGCATGCGGGTAATGTAGTCGGGGCGTTGCGGAAGACTTCGCCTTACATTGAAGAAGCAAGCAGATGACAACGAAACTCTTGACCGAAGCCGAAATCCTGAAGATGAGCGAGAAGGACTACATGAACGAGGAACAGCTCGCCTTCTTCAAGAACCGGCTCGAACAGTTGCAAGCCGACATTCTCAAGAATGCCGGACAGACGACCGAGAACCTGCGGGAAACGGTGATCGTGCCGGACCCGGCGGATCGCGCGACCATCGAGGAAGAGCATGCACTGGAACTGCGCACGCGTGACCGCGAACGCAAGCTCCTGAAGAAAGTGCAGCAGTCGCTCGCGCGCATCGAGTCCGGCGATTACGGCTGGTGCGAGGAAACCGGCGAGCCGATCGGCATTCCGCGTCTCATCGCGCGCCCGACCGCCACGCTCTCGCTCGAGGCACAGGAACGCCGCGAACTGCGTCAGAAGCTGTTCGGCGACTGAAGCGCGTCTCTCTCGGCGAACGTCGCGGGGCCGCCCGCCACGGGGAAGACGCCGCCGCGAAATTCGCATGTTCGAACGCTCCGGTACACGCAAGGCACACGCATCCGCGTGTGCCTTTTTGTTTGCGCGGCGCGTCCTGCGCATCGCGTGTCTTGATAAATTCCCCATCGCCCTAAAATGAATCCGACGCGCCCGTTCACGACGACGGCGCGTGCGCGGCGCCGGACGCTCGTCTTTTCGAGTCGGGCGGAACCCCGCGCCGTGCACTCCATCGAATTCTCGACTGCGTGGCGGTTCTTTAGATCGAGCCGCCCGCGTCCTTCGTTTTCTCAAGGAACGCACATGGAACAATTTCACGGCACGACCATCGTCTCCGTGCGAAGCGGCGGCAAAGTCGCGTTGGGCGGCGATGGTCAGGTGACGCTCGGCAATATCGTCATGAAAGGCGGCGCGAAGAAAGTGCGCCGTATCTATGGCGGCAAGGTGCTGGTCGGCTTCGCCGGCGGCACGGCCGACGCGTTCTCGCTGCTCGACCGCTTCGAAGCGAAGCTGGAAAAGCATCAGGGCAATCTCACGCGCGCAGCCGTCGAACTCGCCAAGGACTGGCGCACCGACCGCATGCTGCGACGTCTCGAAGCCATGCTGATTGCCGCCGACGCGCAAGCCACGCTCGTCATCACCGGCAACGGCGACGTGCTCGATCCCGAAAACGGCATCTGCGCCATCGGCTCGGGCGGCGCGTACGCGCAAGCCGCGGCACAGGCGCTCGCCGAAAACACCGAACTCTCTCCGCGCGAAATCGTCGAGAAGGCGCTGACCATCGCCGGCGACATGTGCATCTACACCAATCACAATCGCGTCATCGAGACGATCGAGTAAGCGCACGCGCGCAAAGGACCAACGATGACCACCATGACTCCCGCCGAAATCGTCTCGGAACTCGACAAACACATTATTGGCCAGGGCCGCGCGAAGAAAGCGGTCGCGGTCGCGCTGCGCAATCGCTGGCGCCGTCAGCAAGTCGCCGAGCCGCTGCGTCAGGAAATCACGCCGAAGAACATTTTGATGATCGGGCCGACGGGCGTCGGCAAGACCGAGATCGCGCGACGTCTAGCGAAGCTCGCGGACGCGCCGTTCATCAAGATCGAAGCGACCAAGTTCACCGAAGTGGGCTACGTCGGCCGCGACGTGGACAGCATCGTGCGCGATCTGATCGAGATTTCGGTGAAGCAGACGCGCGAATCCGAGATGAAGAAAGTCCGCACGAAGGCCGAGGATCGCGCCGAAGACCGCATTCTCGATATTCTTCTGCCGAGCGCGCGGCCGGTTGGCTTCGGCGCGTCGAGCGCGGCGGAATCGGCCGAGGACAGCAACAACGTCACGCGTCAGACCTTCCGCAAACGGCTGCGTGAAGGCGCGCTCGACGACAAGGAAATCGAACTCGATGTCGAACAGCCGCAAGTCGGCATGGACATCATGGGTCCGCCGGGCATGGAAGACATGACCGAGCAGATTCGTTCGATGTTCGCGAACATCGGCGGCGGCAAGAAGACGCGCCGCAAGGTGAAGGTGAAGGAAGCGCTCAAGTTGCTCACCGACGAGGAAGCCGGCAAGATGCTCAACGACGAAGAGGTCAAGAGCCGCGCGGTGCAGAACGTCGAGCAAAACGGCATCGTGTTTCTGGACGAGATCGACAAGATCGCGTCACGCAGCGAAACCGGCGGCGCGGAAGTGTCGCGCGCAGGCGTGCAGCGCGATCTGCTGCCGCTCGTCGAAGGCACGACCATCAACACGAAATACGGGATGATCAAGACAGATCACATTCTGTTCATCGCGAGTGGCGCGTTCCATCTGGCCAAGCCGAGCGATCTGATTCCCGAACTGCAAGGGCGTTTTCCCATTCGCGTCGAGCTGGATTCGTTGTCCGTGCAGGACTTCGAGTCGATCCTGAATTCCACCGATGCAAGTCTCGTCAAGCAATACAAGGCGCTGCTCGCGACCGAAGGCGTGGAACTCGATTTCGCCGATGACGGCATCCGGCGTCTCGCCGAAGTCGCATTCTCGGTGAACGAGAAGACGGAGAACATCGGCGCGCGGCGGCTTTACACGGTAATCGAAAAGTTGCTGGAGGAAGTGTCGTTCGCGGCGGGGAATCACGCGGGCACGCCGGTGCGAATCGACGCGGCGTATGTGGATCGCGCACTGAACGATGTGGCGCAGGACGAGGATCTTTCTCGCTACGTGCTGTGATGTAACTCGGTAAAAACGAACCGGGCGAGCTTCAGACGCCCGGTTTTTTTACGCCCGAAAGCCACGCGGTGCGCGGCATCGCGAAAAACGACAGACGAAAAAAAGCCCGCCTAGTTGGCGGGCTGAATCCATATCAGGAGGAGACATGGAGGAGACAGTTCCAATACTACACAGCCACTTGATGCGACGCAATAGTTTTTTTAGTAAAAACCCCTATGGCGCCGAAGTGTGGCATCTGTGCGTCACAATTCTGAAATTGCTGGACGCGGCGCGCGATGACAGCGCAAGAAACGGCGCGTAACCTTTCTCACAGGGCCTTACAGTGGATTCACGCCCTTCCACTGGAGCAGCCATGAACATCGCGGAAACCTTTCATATCGTCCCTGATTTCGATACCGACGCCGGCCGCTGGCAAGCCGTGGTCGATCGCGACGCGCGCGCCGACGGCGCTTTTTTCTTCGCGGTGCGCACCACGGGCGTATTCTGCCGTCCGTCGTGCGCGTCGCGGGCGCCGCGACGCGAGAACGTCGAGTTCTTCCAGACGACGGATGCCGCCGCCGAGGCGGGTTATCGGCCATGCAAGCGTTGCCAGCCGACCGGCCTGCCGCGCGAACTCGCGATTGTCGAGCGCGCGTGCAAGGTACTCGACGCCGATCCGCAGCGGCGCCTGACGCTCGCGCAACTGAGCGATGCCGTGCACGTCAGCCCGTTTCATTTGCAGCGCTTGTTTTCGCGCATCGTCGGCGTATCGCCGCGGCAGTATCAGGCGGCGAGGCGCGCAGGCGTGCTGCGTGAAGCCTTGCAGCACGGCCGGGACGTCACCCGTGCGACCAACGACGCCGGTTTCGGCTCGCCTTCGCGTCTGTACGACGCCGTTCCCGCCGAACTCGGCATGACGCCATCGGCCTACAAGCGCCGTGGCGCGGGCTCGACCGTGCGCTATACGACGGCCGACACGCCGCTCGGCGTCGTGTTGGTCGCGGCAACCGACAAGGGCATCTGCAAGATCGCTTTCGGCGACGATGGCCGCGCACTCATCGATCAATTGGCGGTGGAATTCGCCATGGCCGAGCGAATCGAGGATGCCACGCGACTGCAGCCCTTCGTCGCGCAAGTTCTGGCCTACGTGCAGGGCACGCGCAAACGCTTCGATTTGCCGCTCGACATCGGCGCCACGGCGTTTCAAGGGCGCGTCTGGGAAGCGTTGCGCAACATTCCCTACGGGCAGACGCGCACCTATTCCGAGATCGCCGAAGCGCTCGGCGCGCCGCGCGCGGTGCGGGCGGTGGCGAACGCGTGCGCGTCGAATCCGGTGGCGCTCGCGATTCCCTGCCATCGCGTGATTGGCAAGGACGGCGCGATCACGGGGTATCGCTGGGGTGTGACGCGCAAGGAGGCCCTGCTCGATACCGAACGCGCGCAAAGGGACGCGAAGTCCTGAGCGCGGCCGCCCCGCAAACCCCGGAAATCCCCGCAAATGCCCGTCGCCATTGGGCCCAAGCACATCGAACACCGAGATGTTAAAGTGCCCGCTACCCGAAAATAAGACCGGGCGCGAAACACCTGCGCTCCTCGCTCAACGGCTTCAATGGCAAACCAGCAATCCGCTCACCCCAAGGCCGGCGCCTATCAGCGCCGGCTCGCCGCGCTCGCGTCCGGACCGCACGCCAACGCGTTGCGTCAAGGCTTGCGCGGCATCGAGAAAGAAAGCCTGCGCGTGACGCCCGAAGGCAAGCTCGCGACGACGCCGCATCCGCGTTCGTTCGGCTCGGCGCTGACGCATCCGCTCATCACGACCGACTATTCGGAAGCGCTCGTCGAACTCATCACGCCAGCGGAAACGGATATCACGCTGACGCTCGATCGTCTCGATCTGCTGCATCGTTTCGCCTACGCGCATCTCGGCGACGAGTTGCTGTGGAACGATTCGATGCCCTGTTCGCTGCCGCCGGAAGACGACATTCCGCTCGGGTTTTACGGCACGTCGAACATCGGTACGCTCAAGCACGTGTACCGGCGCGGGCTGGCGCTGCGCTACGGCCGCACGATGCAATGTATCGCGGGCATCCACTACAACTATTCGCTCGACGAAAACGTCTGGCGCGCGTGGCAAGCGCTCGATCCGTCGAGCACGCTCTCGGCGAAAGACTTCCAGTCGGAGCGTTATTTCGCGCTCATCCGCAATTTCAGGCGCACGAACTGGCTGCTGATGTATTTGTTCGGCGCATCGCCCGTGCTGAACCGGCGCTTTATCGAAGGCAAGGCACATAGCCTGGAAGCGCTCGACGCGGACACGTTCTATCTGCCGCACGCCACCAGTCTGCGCATGAGCGATCTCGGCTACACGAACAATCCCGCGCAGGCGGATTTGCTGCCGAGTTACGACAATCTCGCCGCGTATGTCGACGTGCTCGCGAACGCCGTGAGCCAGCCATATGCGCTTTATCAGGCCATCGGCACGCAGCGTAACGGCGAGTGGGTGCAGATCAACACCAACGTATTGCAGATCGAAAACGAGTTCTACTCGACCATTCGGCCTAAGCGCGTCACGCGTTCGGGCGAGCGTCCGCTGCATGCGCTGGCCGATCGCGGCGTGCAGTACATCGAAGTGCGATGTCTGGATATCGATCCGTTCGAGCCGACCGGCATTTCCCTCGTCACTTCGCGCTTTCTCGACGCCTATCTGCTTTACTGCGCGCTCGAAGACAGCCCGTTGCTCTCGCGCGAAGCGAATCTCGAAGCGAACGGCAACTTCACCAAGGTATCGAAGGAAGGGCGCAAGCCAGGACTGACGCTTACGCGCGACGGCGCGTCCGTGTCGATGCAGCAATGGGCCGAGGAATTGTTCGACGCCATTGCGCCGGTTGCGAAGATCCTCGATCAACTCGACGGCACGAACGACACCACACGCGTGCTCGAAGCACTGCGGCCGCGCATTCGCGATGCATCGCTAACGCCTTCGGCACGCGTGCTTCAGACGATGCGCGACAAGCAGCAATCGTTCGATGCCTTCGCGCTCGACTTGAGCCGCCAGCATGCGGAGTTCTTCCGCGAGCGTCCGCTTTCGCCCGAAGAAGCAGGCGAGATGGCCGCGCTTGCCGCGAAGTCGCTGGAAGAGCAAGCCGAGATCGAACGCAATCAAACCGAAACGTTCGACGAATTCGTCACCGCGTATCGCGACTACAAGGCGGGCGCGCGCTGAACCGGCGCGTAGTTTTACCTTGCCCGCGCCTCGTGCGCGTGGCAAGCGTTACGCGTGTTTGAAACAACCCGAAACGCGCAGAAACGCCGCCCGGCGGGATCAGTCAAAATGATCAAGGACTTATCGACTAGCGGGGATGCAATGAGCACCAAATTACTGAAGGCCGTATCGGCGACGGCAGCGCTGGTTCTGCTCGCGAGCTGCACGAGCGAAGGCCAGGTCAGCAGTCAGACGATGGAGCAGGCCACCGCGCCGCTCACCTGCATGAGCAAGCTGGAATGCGACGCCTGGTGGGCGCGCGCGCAAGTCTGGGTGACGAATCATTCGGAGTACAAGCTTCAGGCAATCACGGATTCGATCATCCAGACGGCAGGACCGTCGAGCGGCAAGCGCGCGCTTGCTTATCAAATCACCAAGACGCCGAGCAACGAAGGCACGGCCACGATCGGTTTCGCCGCGCATTGCGACAGTCCGCTCGGCTGCCAGCCGGGTCCGTGGCAGGCGGGCGCCGATTTCAAGCAGTTCGTGCGCAATGGCGCGACGCGCCCCGTGAGCGCAACGCCGCAAGCCGTGCAGACGAATCCGCAGCCTGTACCGCTCAATCTCGACAGCCAGCCGGGCCAGTCGGGCGAACCGCTCACGCCGCAATAGGCGTCAGTGTCCCGTCGTCGCCGACGCGCCTTTCCTCGGGCGCGTCAGCCAGACCATCGCGGCGAGCACGAGAAACGCATAGAAGGAAATGCGGAAGAAGTCGTTGGTCGACATCATGTACGCCTGCGCCGACACCACGCGGTCCAGTTGCGCCGTCAGTGCCTGCCCTGAAAGCCCCAGTCCCGAGAGAAGGTCCGAATAAGCGGTCGTGCCCTGGGAATAGGCGCTCACCGACTCCGTGAGCACAGAATGATGGCGGATCATGTCGTTCTCCCAGAAGGTCGTGCTGACCGCCGTGCCTATCGCGCCCGACAAGGTCCGCAGAAAATTCGACAGCCCCGCCGCGCCCGCGAGCCGTTCGTCGGAGACGCTCGATAGCGTGATGGTCGTCATCGGTACGAAGAAGCACGCGACGCCAATGCCCTGAATCAGACGAGGAAAGATGATGTGGCTAAAAGGCGTATCGAGCGTGAAGGTCGAGTTCCAGTACGACACGAACGCAAACACGATAAACGCGAAGCTCGCGACCACGCGCAGATTCATGCGATGCATGTTTTGCCCGATCATCGGCGAGAGCACGAGCGCGAGTATGCCGACCGGCGCGGTTGCAAGACCCGCGAGCCACGGCGTATAGCCGAGCACGGTTTGCAGCCACAGCGGCAACACCACGACCGAGCCGAAGAACGCGAGAAAGCCCAGCGAAGTGATCATCACGCCCATTGCGAAATTGCGGTCGCGGAACAGCGACAGGTCGATCACCGGTTCTTTTTCCGTCACTTCCCACGCGAACATGACCGCGAGCGATACCGCCGCGACGAGCGCCAGCGTGACGATGAACGTCGAGTTGAACCAGTCGCGGTCCTTGCCGAGATCGAGCATCATCTGCAGGCTCGCGACGCCGATCACGAGCAAACTGAGCCCGACGGCGTCGATGCGCTGTCGCGTCGTCTTGGTCTCATGTCCGCGCAGGAGAAAGTACGCAATCGCCGCCGAAAAGATGCCGATCGGCACATTGATATAGAAGATCCATGGCCACGTGTAGTTGTCGGTGATGTAGCCGCCCATCACGGGACCGAAAATTGGCGCGACGATGACAGTCATTGCCCACAAACCGAGCGCGAGTCCGCGTTTTTCCGGCGGATAGCTGCGCATGAGGATGGTTTGCGACAGCGGCACCATGGGGCCGGATACGAGGCCTTGCAGCAGCCGAAAACCGATGAGCGATTCGAAGTTATGCGCGAAGCCGCAAAGCGCCGACGCCACGGAAAACAACAGCACGGAGATAGTGAACAGTTTCACTTCGCCGACGCGGCGCGCGAGCCAGCCGGTGAGCGGCACGGCGATCGCGGATGCAACCGAGTACGAGGAAATTACCCACGTGCCTTCGCTCGTCGCGACGCCCAGACTTCCTGAAATGGTCGGCACGGCAACATTGGCGATGGATGTGTCGAGCACTTCCATGAAGGTGCCGAGCGCCAAGCCCATTGTCAGCAAGGCGAGGATGCCGCCCGTGAGCGGACGCGGCGCGGGCGTGGCGGGTTCGGCAGTCGCGGTCGTCGACATATCTTTTCTCTTATGCGTTCGAAAGTCCGTGCCGCGGCATTCTCTGCCCAGACAGCGAAATGCGCGGCTTTTGGCGGCTACGTTGCCGCTGCTTGGTCACTCCTCGGCGTCTTCCGCACATCCGACACAACCTGCGCGGCCAGCACCAGGCGAATTGCCGATGATGCGCGCTAGCATCGACGTCAGAAGATCGAGTTCGGCCCGGCTGAAGCCTGCCAACTGCTCGTTCAGCACCGCAGCGCCAAGCGCGGGCAGTTGCGCGGCGGCGGCGCGGCCACGGTCCGTCAGATTCAGTTCGACGATGCGCCGGTCCGCGTCGCTACGCGTGCGGCCGATGAAACCCTTCTTCTCCAGCCGGTCTAGCATGCGCGTCATGGAACCGCTGTCGTAAGACATCTCGCGCGACAGTTCCAGCGGCGTGCGCGCTCGACCCGCTGCCAGGAAAAGCAGCACGCCGATTTGTTGCGACGTCAGATCGAGCGGCCGCAGCGCTTCGTCAGTTCGCGCGATCAACACGTTGCGAGCCTTCGCAAGGTAGTAGCCAAGGCTGGTGTCGAGTTGAATCGTGGCCGGATCGTAAAGCGGTTCGCTGGTCATTCGACAGTCCGTGGGACGACGCGCAAAGCCATGCAACGTCCCGGAAAAGCAACATTCCGAAAAAAGCAATCGGTAGTATCTTGAAAACTACTTGCATAGTCAATATTATTTAACGCACCGAGTTACGCGCGACATGCGCCACCCGAGACCATGTTCTGATCGCCCGATGCGTCGTTCGCGACGCCCCAAGGACCCTTCGATGACCCGCTTTGCCCGCACCGCCGGCCGACGTTTCGGCCAAGTCAGCAGCTCGATCGCCAACGCATCCCGTCAGTTCGTTCCGCCGAATCTGAACTCGTGGAAATTCGCGTTGTATCTGATCGTGTTCCTGATGCCGGGCGGTTCGTTCATCGTGCTGGCCATGGGATGGTTCGAGAATCGGCAGCGGCGCAAGACTGAAAAGCCGGCGCGTGCATCCAACCGCACCTTGCTTCCCGCGCCGTGCGCTTGCTCCAGTAGCGGCGGAGCAGGCGGCGCCTGAAGCGCGTAACGCGTCGTAACCGATTTCCGCCACCGCGTAACACCCACCTTACGCCGAAGCCGTTACCCTAACGTCTGCCTGACGCTCGCACGCAAATCCCACGACCTGCTTCGCGAGCGTTCCGTTACCATCTCGGCAGTCGCATTCGTCGTATCGGACGAAGCGCCGCCGACAGGAATTTCGAAAGCAGATGCCGTCTCGCCTCGCTGTTTCATCCTCGCTGCGCCTTTCCGCCACTGCGCTTGCGGCCACGCTGGCGTTGTCATTCGCCGGTTGCGCGGTCGGCCCCGACTATCAGCGCCCAACCACGGCAATGCCCGCGTCCTATAAGGAAGCGCCCGAAGGCTGGAAAGTCGCGCAGCCCGCCGATCAAACCGATCGCGGAACGTGGTGGACCATTTACGACGACGCAACGCTCAACGACCTCGAAGCGCGGCTGAATCAGTCGAACCAGACGGTTGCGCAATATGCGGCGGCCTATCGGCAGGCGCGGGCGCTCGTCGGCGAGGCGCGCGCGGCATATTTCCCGACCATCGGTGCGTCGGCTTCGGGATCGCGCTCTGGGCAAGGTGCGGGCACGCGTTCCACGAGCACCTCTACGTTCGGCAACAGTTCCAGCACCGTCGGCAACAGCTTCAGCGCGTCGCTCGATGCCACTTGGGAGCCTGATCTCTGGGGCAGCGTGAGCCGCACGGTATCGGCGCAGAAGGCCGGCCAGCAGGGCGCGGCAGCCGATCTTGCGAACGCGCGTCTGTCCGCGCAAGGCACGCTCGCGCAGACCTACTTCCAGTTGCGCTCGCTCGACGCGCAACAACGGCTTCTGGACGATACCGTCGCCGCTTATCAGCAGTCGCTGAAGCTCACGCAGAATCAGTATGGGCAGGGAATCGTCGCGCGCTCGGACGTGATTCAGGCGCAGACGCAGTTGCAGTCGGCGCAGGCATCGGCAATCGATAACGGCGTCGCGCGCGCGCAGTACGAGCATGCCATCGCCGTGCTTATCGGCGAGGCGGCTTCGACCTTCTCGCTGGCGCAGATGCCGCTCGAAGCCACGCCGCCGACCGTGCCCGCGCAGATGCCATCCGCGATTCTCGAACGGCGGCCGGATATCGCATCGGCCGAACGGAAGGCTGCGGCGGCGAACGAACAGATCGGCGTGGAAATCGCGGCGTACTTTCCCACGCTCACGCTCTCCGCGCAGGGCGGCTTCGAAAGCTCGGTGTTGTCGCAATTGCTGCGCGCGCCGTCGCGTTTCTGGACGCTCGGCCCGGACATCGCCGCAACCATTTTCGATGGCGGTTTGCGCGCCGCCCGCACGGACGCCGCGCGTGCCGCTTACGACCAGAATGTCGCGACGTATCGGCAGACGGTGCTGACGGCGTTTCAGGATGTCGAAGACAATCTCGCTTCGCTGCGCATTCTCGAGAAGGAAGTCGTCGTGCAGCAGCAGGCGGTGGAGTCGGCGCAGCAGGCGCTCGCGATCATCAACAATCAGTACAAGGCGGGGACGGTCGCGTTCATCAACGTGCTGACCGCGCAAACCACGGCGTTCACGGCGCAGCAGAAGCTGGCGAATATCGCGGGACAGCGGATGGTCTCGTCGGTGGGATTGGTGAAGGCGCTAGGCGGCGGGTGGGATGTCGCGCAGATGGATCAGGAAACGGGGGCGGCGCAGGCGCCAGCTTCGGCTTCGGCTTCGGCTTCGGCTTCCGATATCGTCAGTCAGACGCTATCGGCTAACGACAAGCGCGCGTCAGCCGACTAAAACGCCCGTGCAAGCTCGAACGCATGCGTGTTGCCTGGTGCGCCGCGTTGCGGGCAAGCAAGCACAAGCCAGCTGAGCAAAAAATCTCGCGAGCGCAAGCGGTGCGCTCAGTGCGCCTTCGTTGTTCAACGTGCGCGCACGAACCGCTCAATCCGAAGCGCCGTTGGAAAGACAACTTGCACAACCGCACCGGCACTAAAGACATCGGAAAGCCAGCACCGCCTCACCGCACCAAGGTCAGCGCCACCGTATCCTGATCCGTATGCCGGCCTAGCAGATTCAACAGTCCCGCCAGATTCTCGCGCTGCTCGGGCGCCGCCGTCGCGGTGCCGTTGAACGCCGTCGATCCCTGCGACACCGTGCCGTTTCCCTTCAGCAGGAGCGGGCCACGCGTAGTCGTGAGATCGATTTCCGCCGATTCACCCTGCGCCTGCAACGCCACCCGATACGACCCGAGCGGCTTCACCCGCGATACTCTCGACGACATGTCGTCAAGCGTGACGACCACCTGACCATACGCATTCCTGCCGAGCACGCGGAACTCGGTCCATGTGAGCCGCACCGAACCATCGAAGTTCAGCGTGTTGAACGGCGCGCCGAGCCCGGAAAGCAACGTAGCCGGCACGGCGATCCCGCCAGCCGAAAGAAACGCGCCGCGCGGCGTGGCATCGACGATCACGGCGTCGGGCATCGCTTCGCTCTGGCGCATGCTCATGTGAACGCGGCCCGTGAAAAGCGGCCAAAACGCCGTCGTCCACTCGATACGCCCCGGCAGCAGCGTCGCGCCGGAAACGTCGCCGCCCGTCGCGAGCATGAGCGTGGCTGAACCGCGCCAGAGCGAACCCGCCGGATCGACGAGATTCACGCGGCCGCCCGTTACGCGCGCGAATTGCGGCGTGATCCAGGCGGCGGGCAGCATTACAAGCAGCGTGCCGGCGACCGACAAGATCATCACAAAAAAAGCCGGCAGCGCGTACCGGATTCGGCGAGTCCAATAGCTCATGTCACTTCACGCTCGCCGGTTGCAGCGATGCCGTCAGATCCACCTGGCCATCCGGCTGAAGCGCCGTGACATGCGCCTCCGACACTTGCACCTTGAACTGCTTGCGGGCGTCGTCGAGCCACAGCGTCCAGTTCGGAAACGACGTGTTCTTCAACTGAATCTGCACCGCCGCGCCGATCACCTGCACCTGCGTCGCCTGCATGCCGCTGTCCGCCAGCGACTTGGTGAGCGCATCGCGCAAGGCGCCGCCCGTCGGCGTCACGCTATCCGAATTGCCCGCGAGCGAGCGCGCCTCGTTGGCTTGCGCGGTCATCGTCGCGAGCTGGCGTTGCATGGCGGGCAGCGTGTCGCGCAAGCGGCCGCGTCCTTCGAAGGCAGGCGCCCACAGCACCAGATACACGAGCGCGAGTCCGAGAACCAGTCCGCCCCAGAACAGCAGGGCCTTTTCGCGTGCCGTGCGCGCCTCCCAAAACTCCCCGAGCGAACGTCCGAGTTCCGCTTTCATTGACCGCTCCTGATCGTCCACTTACCCGTGTTGCTGTCGATTGCACCGTTCAGCCCGTTCGCCGAGAGACGCCGGGAAAGATCGCCGTCGACCTTCGTCTCTGGTTTGAACGTCACTTCGAGATGCCGATCGCGATAATCCAGCCCCGCGATGCCGTTCACCGGCACCGGCCCGAGCGAACGCGCGAGGCCATCGGCGAGTGTCAGAAAATCCGATGGCGACAGCTCGCCCGACGCCACGCGCAGACGATCGAGATTGCGCGTCATCTGATCGGGCGCGTCGAGCACGACGGTGGTTTTAGGGAAGGCGTTGAGCAGCAACTCCGTCATCTGCGCGCTGATCGCGTCGCGCTGACGCGCAAGCTGAATCCACTGCACGTTGATCCCGATGATCGACACGACGATCGACGCCACCACGAGCGCGATCGGCACGCGCAGACGGCGCATCGTCGTGCGGTCGAGCCGCCACGGCTGCGCGGCGAACTCGAACTGGCACAGATCGAAGCGGCTCGCGAGCGCATTGCGTGCGAGCGACTCGAACGCGAGCGGCTCTGCGCCGACGATGCTCGCCGCCGCCCGCGACGATGCGAGACGCGGCTCGTCGCCCGGAAGATCGAGAAGCGAATACACGGTGACCGGCTGATCGCCCGCGAGAGCGTCGAGCGTCGCGGCTATGGAGTCGGACGGCAAGGCGAGTCCCTCGCCGAGCGCCGCGTGTTCGCCGCGCGCAATCGCCACTTCCATGCGCGGCGTGACAAGCGCGGCCGGCGCGGCCACTTCGCCGATCAGCGCGGGCGCGGTCGAAACCACATGCCCGAGCAGTCCGGCGACGAACGGTGGCGCGGCAAGCGTTTCATCGGCTTCGCGGGACGGAATCGGCAGGCAACGCATGGCGGGCACCGCCTTCACATTGCGATGCCCCGCGCCAGAGAATGCCTCGCGCACGAAGCGGAACCAGCCGCGATCGATGACCGCGAGCACGCGCCGGCCATCGGCGAGCGCGACGGGATCGACGGCGATATGGCAAGTCTGCGCGTCCTGGATCACCTGATCCTCGATCACGTTCGGCAGCGCCTGACGCAAGCGCGGCCCCTTCAGCGGCGGCACTTGCGCGGCGAGCAGCAGCGTGTCGCGCGCGGCGACGATCAGCACGGTCGCGTTCGCACGCGGCAGCAAGCCGAGCGAGGCGCGGCCAGCGCGCTGAGTTTCGCCGCGCTTGTCGAGCAGCACGAACGGCAGGTCGGGCAGATGCCACTCTTCCGAGCGCACCGCCGGATCGCGCGGCGGTAGTAGAACGATCAGTGTGCTCAAAGGCCACTTCCTCTCATTTAAAGCGCGTCGCGCGTATAGACGATGCGCGTCGTATGCGTGGTCGGATCGCGGTACACGAGCGTCGAGCGCTCCAGCTGCGCGCGCTCATGTTCGACGCGCCCACGGATCACGAAATAGCGTGTGGTGACATCGAGCTCGCTGGGATCGATCGATGTCGCGGTCTTCACGCCCGCGCCGGTGAGCGCGAGCTGCACGTTGCCGGTATCGTGAAAGAACACCGTCTCGCGGCGCGCGACGAACGCCTGCGCCTGCGAGAGATTCATTCCCGGCACCACGGCCGCGACCACTTCGGCGGGCGCGGTGTTCATGTTCACGGCGGTCGTCGTCGGCAGAACGGTGACGAACGGCCTGAGCTTCGCGACGGCTTCCGGCGAGAAACCCTGCACGTCGAGCAGCGAGTCGACGCTGATCATCTGCAAGGGCGCGACGGGCGCGTCGGTATCCGCGTCCTTCAGGCCGGGATCGTCGGTGAAATTGCCGCCGCCCGTGCCGCCGCCCTGCGCAATCGCCGCGATGGTCGCTTCCGGCGTGGTCGTGCTCGTCGTGGTGCTGTTGCCCGTTTGCGTCTGAAAACGCGTCGCGGACCGCGCGAGACCCGCGCGTATCTGCAGCGCCACCGTTTTCGCGAGCGACCCGTTGATGCCGAGAAGCGTAAGCAGCCGCTGGAACGCCTGAATCTGTTCGACGTTGATGGTCAGTACGCCCGGCGTTGGCGTCGACACGAGGTTGCGCAGATTGAACTTCGCCTGCGCGTCTTCAATGGATCCGGACAGAAACGTCTGCGCGCCTTCCTGCGAACGCACTTCACCGATCTGCCCGAGAAAGTCCGACAGCTTCGTCTTCGCGATGGGCACACCCCACACGCCGCCGAGATACGTGACGGTCGGCGAAGTATCGGCTTCCGAGCGCAAAATGAGGCGCGTCCAGTCGAGCGCGCTACGCGAAATCCACTGCGCCTGCGCGAGCAGCCGCTGATTTTCGATACGACGCACCTGCACCTGCTGACGCCACAACATGCCCGACACCAGAATGGCCGACAGCGCGACCACCAGCAACGCGCTGATGATCGCGACTCCGCGTTCTTTCCGGCTTCTGGCGCGCATCGTCATTCTCCGACCATGAATACACGCGTGATCGGCACGGCGAGATTGCGCGCGCCGACCGCCACCTGAATTCCCGAAACCGCGCGCGGCAGCGGCGCGTTGCCGAGCTGCGGCACCTTCAGGTTGTTGTCGTTCTCGTTGATCTGCGAGAACACGTCGTTCATCCTCGTGGTCCAGCCTTTCTGCGGAATATAGAGGCGCGAGGCGAGCGAAGCCACGCCGCCCATCAACTGCACCGCGTTCCAGCCGTCCGCCGTATCGCTCGATGACAACGCGCGCCGCACTTCGCCCACATTTGCGAGCGGCGGCGACGCGAAGCGCACGATGCGTCCGTCCGACAAACGGTAACGCACCACCTGCAAGCGTGGCGGCGCACCGACCGCGAACATGCCGCGCACGATCTGCAGCGAGCCGTTGTCGATCGAGACCGCGGGTTGACCCGCTTCGTCGTCGGTGGCGGCCTGACGCGCGTCGATACGCATCTGGTCGAACAACTGCGCGACCACGCGCTCGTCTTCCATCGAATTGGTGATGGTCGCACGGGCGCGGATGATGGAGTCGAGCCCGCGCCACGACAGCACCGCGATCACCGCCAGAATGGCGATGGCGATCAGCATTTCCAGCAGCGTAAAGCCGCGCTGCCTCGCGGCGTCAGAGGGAGCGGTTCGTTTCATTCGCCACCACCGTGACCATTTGCGCGAGATAGCCCGAACGGCCCGGCGTCGTGACGAACATCTCGACGCGCCGGAAAATCGGGTTGGGCGTCGCGGTGACGCGCTGCGTGCAGACCAGCTTCAGGTTGCCCTGCGAACATTCGAAGGTGCGCGAGCCGATCTCCGGGAACGTGTGCGCCAGCCGAATCTGCGCGAGTTCGTTGTCCGCGCTCCAGCCGGCAAGCAGACGCCGATGCAAATCCGCCTCGCCGTTGGCAATCGCGCCGACCGCCCTCAGCGACGCGGCAAGCGCCACCGCGATGATCGCCAGCGCAACCAGCACTTCGATCATCGTGAAGCCGCGTTCCTTCCGCCGGGTGCACATCACCGCACCTGAAAGCGGCCATTGCCGCTGCCGACGATGGTCGCGCGCCCTGCCGGCGAAACGAGCGTGACTTCCATGGGCGTGTCGATGGCTTCGGTGCCGAAGACGAGGCGGCTCGCCGACTTGTCGGAATCGAGAAACTGGATCGTCGCGCTCGTCACGCCGCCTTCCCACGGACGCGGCCGCAGCAGATCGTCGCGCAGCGGACGCCAGCCGTCCTCGGTGCGGATATCGAAGCGAAAACCGCCGTCGTAAGGCTGCCACGCGATGGGCCGCGCGCGCACTTGCGCTTCGTCGCCCGCGGATTCGAACAGGAGCGCGAGACGCTGCGCTTCCTCGTTGAGGTCGGTGCGCGGATTGCGCGTGAGCTGCAACGAAGCCAGCGACACGAGCAGACCCGCGATCACCAGCACGACGAGCATTTCCAGCAGCGTGAAGCCTGCTTCACGGCCTCTATGCATATCGCGCCTGCCCACGATCATTCCTTCGATGAGATTACTGCCACGAACCGACGTCGGCGTCGTTGCCGTCGCCGCCCGCCTTGTTGTCCGCGCCGTAGCTGAACACGTCGATTTCGCCGTGCACGCCCGGATTCAGATATTGATACTGCGCGCCCCACGGGTCGGCCGGCAGACGTTCCAGATAGCCGCCGTCCTTCCAGTTGTTCGGCGCCGGTTCCGTGGTCGGCTTCTCGATCAGCGCGCGCAAACCCTGCTCTTGCGTCGGATAACGGCCGTTGTCCAGGCGATACAGCTTCATCGCCTGCATGATGGTGCCGATGTCCTGTTTCGCGGCGACGCGGCGCGCCTCGTCCGGACGACTCATGATCTTCGGCACGATAAGCGCGGCGAGAATGCCGAGAATGGCGATCACCACCATGATTTCGATCAGCGTGAAGCCGCCCTGACGGCGCGCCTTTGCAACGTTCATGCGGCGTTGTGTCCACAATTGCATGACTACTACCTCTTGATATGAATCCGGGGCTTGCGCCCGCTGTTATTGAAAATTCCCGCCGAGCATTCTAGCGAGCGCGTTCGCATGAACACGCGAACGAACCCGCCGCGCGGCGCTTTAGCGCACGTAGATCGTCGGTCCAGGAGGCATCTGCGGCAGGAAGATCTCCGACTTCGAGCCGTTACGATCGATGATGATCGAACGCGCGCGCACTTCCGAAAGCTTCACGCCTTGCGTGAGCGGACCGCCGAGCGAGATCGCGCGGGCCGGCTCGCCGCCATAACTGACGATAGCCGCCGCGCCGTGCTGCAGGGCCAGGATGCCGAACAGATGCACATCCTGATTCGCTTGCCGTTCCAGTTGTCCGCCGAAAATAGTCGCGGCCTGTTCCACCGACGGCGTGCGCGTGGCGGCGGCAGCGGGCAAGGGCGCGGTCTGCCGCGAGGTCAGCGTGACGACCCAGTACGTCACGGTCACGCAAAAGAGCGCGAGGGCGGCGAGCGATATCAGGCGAATTTGCAGGCTGTTCATTACTGCACCAGATTGTTCAGTTCGATGATCGGCAGCATCACCGCGAGCACGATCACCAGCACGACGCCGCCCATCGCCAGAATGAGCAGCGGTTCGAGCAGACTCGTCAGGAACATCGTGCGACGTTCGAGTTCGCGCGCTTCGCCTTCGGAGGCGCGATCGAGCATGGTGGTGACGTCGCCGGTGGCTTCGCCGGAGCGGATCAGATGCACCAGCACGGGCGGAAACGTCTTCGTGTTGCCGAGCGCGCGCGACAGCGACGAACCTTCGCGCACGCGCACGATGGCGTCGTCGACGTTATTGCTCATTGCCCGGTTGCTCAGGGTTTCGCCCGCGGCCTGCAGCGCGCGCAGGATCGGCACGCCGGCGGCCGTCAGAATGGCGAGCGTGCTGGCAAAGCGCACGGTGTTATAGCCGCGCACCAATTTGCCGATGAGCGGCGCGGTGAGCAGCCAGCGGTCGAACGCCATGCGCGGCCCGGGCCGCGCGAGAATGCTCTTGACGATCCACGCGAAAAGCGCGACGCCGACCAGCATGGCCCACCAGTAATTCCGCACGAACGCGGAGAGCGCCATCATCATCACGGTGAGAACGGGCAGCGCCTGCTTGGTGCTGGCGAACACGTTCACGACCTGCGGCACGACATAACTCAAAAGAAACGTGACGATGCCAAGCGCGATGATCGTCACGATACCCGGATACGTAAACGCCAGAATGATCTTCTGTTTCAGCGCGTTGCGTTGCTCGATGTAGTCCGCGAGACGCGAGAGCACGAGACCCAGCTTGCCGGTATGCTCGCCCGCCGCGACGAGCGCGCGATAGATCTCGGGGAAGTCTTTCGGATGCTGCGCCAGCGCATTGGCGAACGAATGCCCGCCGAGCACTTCGGCGCGAATCGCGGCCATGAGTTCGCGGATGTAATCGCGCTCGGACTGCTCGGTCAGAACCGCGAGCGTTTCGCCGAGCGGCAAACCCGCGATCAAGAGGCTCGCGAGCTGACGCGTGAGAATGGCCTGCTCGCGCTGCGACAGACGACGCCCGAGCGAAAGGCGTTGCTGCCGTTCGCCGCGCGTCCGCGTACCCGCCGCCTCGACGATAAGCGGCGTCAGACCTTGCGTGCGCAACTGGCTGCGCGCGGCGCGGGCGCTGTCGGCATCGAGCACGCCCTTTTGCGTCTTGCCCGCGTGGTCGATCGCTTCGAAACGGAAAGCCGGCATACGCGTTAATCTCCGCCCGTCACGCGCAGCACTTCTTCGAGCGACGTCACGCCGGTCGCCAGCCAGCGGTTGCCGTCCTCGCGCAGCGTGCGCATGCCTTGCTTGCGGCCCGCCGCGAGAATTTCGGCATCGGCGGCGTTGCGGTGGATCAGCGGACGGATTTCATCGTCCATCAGCAGAAGTTCGTAGACGCCGCGGCGTCCTGCGTAACCCGACTGGCCGCAGCGGTCGCAGCCCACCGGATGCCAATGCGTCACGCCGTCTTCCTCGACGCGCTCTTCCTTGCACACCGGACACAGTTGCCGCACGAGCCGCTGCGCCAGCACGCCGAGCAGCGACGATGCGAGCAGATACGGCTCCACGCCCATATCGGTGAGACGCGTGACGGCCGAAGCGGCGTCGTTCGTGTGCAAGGTCGCAAGCACCAGATGACCCGTGAGCGACGCCTGCACCGCGATCTGCGCCGTCTCCAGGTCGCGAATTTCCCCGATCATGATGATGTCCGGGTCCTGCCGCAAAATGGAACGCAGCGCGCGCGCGAAGGTCATGCCGATGCGCTCGTTCACCTGCGTCTGGCCAATACCCGACAAGTCGTATTCGATCGGATCTTCCACCGTCATGATGTTGGTGGTGGTGGTCTCAAGCCGCGACATGGCCGCATAAAGCGTCGTGGTCTTGCCCGAGCCCGTCGGCCCGGTGACGAGCACGATGCCGTGCGGACGGCCGATCAGCTTGTCGAAGTTGACGAGCGTGTCGCGCGCCATGCCGAGCTTTTCGAGATTCAGGCGTTGCGCGTCTTTTTCGAGCAGACGCAGCACCGCGCGTTCGCCGTGTCCGGTCGGCAGCGTCGACACGCGCACATCGACGGGACGCCCGCCCACGCGCAAGGTAATGCGCCCGTCCTGCGGCAGACGTTTTTCGGCGATATCGAGCTGCGCCATGATCTTGATCCGCGAGATCAGCGCGCCGTGCAGCGCTTTCTTCGGGCGCACGACGTCGCGCAACGTACCGTCCACGCGAAAACGCACGACCGACGCGTTCTCGAACGGCTCTATATGTATGTCCGACGCCTGTTCGCGCGCCGCCTGCGTCAGAAGCGCGTTGATCATGCGGATGATCGGCGCGTCGTCTTCCGATTCCAGCAGGTCCTCGACTTCCGGAATGTCCTGCATCAGGCGCGAGAGATCGACTTCGCCCTCCACTTCGCCGACAACCTGCGCCGCGCTGCCGTCGTTGCGCGCATAGGCGGAATTGATGGCGGCGGCCAGTTCATCGGCGGATTTGCGCTGGATGGACAGCGCGCCGAAATTGCGCGCGACCTCCGCGAGCGCGGCGTCGGACGTGCGCTCGCTGATCCAAACCTCGATGTTGTCCGCATGCTGATGCGCGAGCAGTATCTGCCCGGTTCGCGCGAAGCTGTAAGGCACGAGCCTGGCCGCGAGCGGCGACGCTGCGGCCGGCGCTTCAGCGTTGTGGGCGAGATTCGTGCGATCGGCTTCGGCGTTCAGCGTATTCACGGCCGTGCTCCTGACGAACTGTTCGAATTGTTCGAACTGTTATCCAGCGGCGTGGTGCTCGGCTGATTGTTGGGCACCGCGTAATTGGTTGGCGCATTGCCGTACGGCGGCTGCTGCGGCTGCGGCAACTCCGAACGCTGCGGCGCTTGCTGATACGGCTGCGGCGCGGGACCCGCGTTCGGGTCCTGGGGCAGCGTCGTGCTCGGCGTACCGCGCGTCAGGTTGCTCCAGTCCAGCAGATTCTGGGCCGGGGCGCCACCGCCTTCGCTCGGTCCAAGCGGCTTCGGCGGCATGACCGGCACGTTCTGATCGCGAATCAGGCGGTTGTCCGTGGTCGAGCCGTATTGTTGCTGGCGCATGTAGTCGTAGCGCGTGTTGGCGATCTGCGAAGCCGTCGCCTGATCGCGCACGATCACTGGGCGCAGGAACACCATCAGGTTGGTCTTCGTGCGCGTCTTGCTTTCGCTGCGGAACAGGCTGCCGATGAACGGGATGTCGCCCAGAAGCGGAATCTTGCTGTTGTTATTGTTGTACTGATCCTGCATCAAGCCGCCCAGCACGACGATTTCGCCATCGTCCGCGAGAATAGTCGACTGCACGGAGCGCGTGTTGATGGTCACGCCGCCCGGATCGGTCTTGGTCGTGGCATCGACGCTCGAATCTTCCTGATAGATCTGCATCTTGAGCACGCCGCCGTCGGTGATCTGCGGCTTGACGTGCAAGGTCACGCCAACGTCGCGGCGGTCGAACGTGTTGAACGCCGTCACCGACGTCGCGGCGTTGGCGGTCGGCGTGGCGTAGGAGCCCGTCACCACCGGCACGTTCTGGCCGACGACGATTTTCGCTTCCTCATTGTCGAGCGTGATCAGGTTTGGCGTGGAGAGGATGTTGGCGTCGGCGGACGTGGACAACGCCTGCAAGAGACCGCCGAGACCGAACAGATTGCCGAAGCGGTGCAGCAAGCCAATGTTCAGGCCGTTCGCCAAAAGACCCGTCGAAGCGGTGATCGCCGACGTGTTTTGCGCGACGGCTGCGCCCTGCACGGTCAAATCGAAGATGTTGGTATTGCCCGAGCCGAAGCTCGTGCTGCCGTACACCGCGTTGTTGCCGCCGTTCGAAAGCAGCAGACCCTGCCATTGAATGCCGAGATTGGCCCCGGTGGTGGCCGAGAGTTCGACGATCAGCGCTTCGATATAGACCTGCGCGCGGCGCGCGTCGAGCTGGTCGATCACGGCGCGCAGGTTCCGATAGACCGGGTCCGCTGCGGTGATGATGAGCGAATTCGTCGCCGAATCCGCCTGGATCATGCCGCCGCCCGAGTCGTTGCCGTTGTCGCTGTCCTTGTTCGACGAGAAACCGCTGTCGCGATTGCCGCCCGAACCCGACATCGGGTTACTGCCGCTGCCCGAACTGCTGTTGCCGCCAAAACCGCCTGGCAACGGCGGCACGCCCGACGTGCCGGTGGAGTTCGACGAATTGCCGAGCCCGCCGCTCTGGCCGAACGAATTCGACGAGTTCGAGTTCGAATTGCTCGACGAGTTGTCGTTGCTGCTGCCGTTGCCCTTGCCCATCATGCCGCGCAGGGTTCTGGCAAGACGCGTGGCGTCGGCGTTGCGCAACGCCACGACGTGCATGTTGCCCGGCTGCGAAGTCGGCGAGTCCAGCTTCTTCGCTAACGTTTTCGCGGCTTCGAGCCGCGCGCTGCTGGAAGCGCGGAACATGAGCGAGTTGGTGCGCGGGTCGGCGGTGACGACGACCTTGAGCGTGGCGTCCGTGCTGCCGATCGTGCCGGGGTCGAGCAGCTTGTTCATCTGGTCGGCCACGTCGATCGCGTTCGCGTTCTTCAGCTGGACCAAGTCCACCTCGCGCCCGGCGGCGGTATCGATACCCGCGATGATTCCGGCGATCCGCCGCACGTTGTCGGCGTAGTCGGTGACCACGAGCGTGTTGTTGCCGGGATAGGCCGCGATGGTGTTGTTCGGCGAGATCAGCGGGCGCAACACCGGCAAAATGTTATTGGCCGATTCATTGCGTAACTGGAACACCTGCGTGATGACCTGATCGCCTCGCGCGGCAGGCGAGTTGCCGACATAGGTCGGCACGCCCTGCAGCTTGGCGTCGGCCTCGGGCACGACTTTCAATACACCGTGATCCTGCACCAGCGCAAAACCCTGCATGCGCAGTGAGGCTTGCAATGTCTTCAGCGCCTGATCCTCGGGTACCGGATTTTCCGAGACGAGGTTCAACTGCCCCTTCACCCGGGGATCGACGATGATTGTCTTGCCAGTGGCGGCGCCGATCGCCTTTGCGACCTGGTCGATATCGGCGTTGACGAAATTCAATGTCACTTGCGCGTGCGCGGCTTGCGCGACGATAAGTCCCGCCGCCAGCAGTGCCGTCGCGATGCGACGCAGTGCGATAGGTTGTCTTCTCATGAATGTGTTGTCTAAGCGAACTTCTCGGGTAAAGCCCGCTAAGGCAGCACCGCTCGTCAAGCAGAGGCGCCGCCGATCGTTTCCGGGCTAGCTTGCCCGGGCGACGATCATTTCAAAAAATTGTGACGATAGCAGCAACGCGTAACGAAATTATTCAAAAAATCGTTCAAGACCAGAATTTTCTCTAGCCGCCTTCGCTTACTGAATTCCGCCGCTCTCAAGCTTTCAACGAACTTGCCGATAAACCGCCTGTGAAGCCTTCACAGGCTGGCCCATGCGCGCGGGAGACGAATTGTAACCCGACTCGAAGTCTTATTATTCAGACGTTTAAGAACGCCTTCCGCCGCGCGGCTGGCGGAAAACGGCTGACCTATGGCGCGCCCTCGCCGGGGTGTATGTCTGGTGGCTAACTTATGGCGTCAAACTTCAGCGGGTATGATACGGGCGGTTCCGCATTCCGGGCGGCGACATCGGGGGTGGGTTTTCCCGATGCCATACGACTGCGAGCGTGCTTTGACTGGCGCCGACGCGGATGAATGACGTTAGGCGCCCGGTCGCCGAAATGGCGGCGTGACGCTTTTCCGCGTGGGCGGATGGAGTAGAAAGAAGATGAAGAGATTCCTGCGATTACTTGCGATGGCCGGCGGCGTGATGCTCGCGGCTGCTTCCGCACACGCCGACTGCTTCGACGAGGCAGCGAAGTATCAAAAGGTCAATCCGCTCATCTTGCGCGCCATCGCCTGGCAGGAATCGCACAACAAACCCGACGCCATCAACAAGAACGCCAACGGCTCGACCGACTACGGTCTGATGCAGATCAACTCGATTCATCTCAACACGCTGGCTCAATACGGTATCTCCAGCGGCACGTTGATGGAACCGTGCAAGGCCGTGTACGTGGCCGCATGGCATCTGCGCCAGAAGATGAACAAGTATGGCAATTCATGGCAGGCCGTCGGTGCTTACCATTCCGAAACACCCGCATTGCGCGACAAGTATTCCTCGCAGATCATCGATATCCTGCGTCGCTGGAAGTTGCTTCAGGCTTCCAAGTAAGTTCGGCCCGGCGCTCAGGCGCTTGCGTCCTTGCGCCTTTCATCTGCATTTGATGCAAAATCCCTTCTCCGACAGCGCGCACCGTTGACCATTGTCCGGCGTGTCGCTTCGCCTGTGCGCGGGTTTGCCGTTTGCCGCGTGTCCGCCTGCCTCCCAAATGCCGCTCGCCGGTCATCATCGCAATGAACTCAACGCCACTCCCAATCACCGTGATTTCCGGATTCACCGGCGCGGGAAAGTCCGCGCTCGTCAATGCCATGCTCGCCAACGACGAAGGCGTGCGCGTTGGCGCCGTTAGCGTCGCTCACGAAGCGGACCCGGTCGAAGCAATCGAGCGAGACATCGCAGCGCTTGCCGAACAGCAGCGATTCGATGCGATCGTCGTCGAGCTGCCGCCGTTCGTGAACCCGCTCGATATCGCGGAGCAACTTGCTTTCGGCGACGACGAGCAAGCGACGCTCGGCGGTCAGGCCGTGCTCGATACCTTCGTCACCGTGATCGATGCGGCGAGCTTCCTGCGCGATTACGCATCGACGGATTCGCTCGCGCAACGCGGCCTTGCATCGCACGATGACGCGCACGACGAAGGCAGGACGGTGGTCGAGTCGCTCATCGAGCAGATCGAATTCTGCGATGTCATCGTGATCAACAAGATCGACCTCGTCGACGAAGAGGCGCTCGAAACGCTCGCGAGCATTCTTCATGCGCTCAATCCGCGCGCGCTTCAGGTGCCGACGCAGTCAGGCAAGGCGCCCATAGCCGACGTGCTCGATACGAACCGCTTCGATTTGGACAACACGGCAAGCGCGCCTGGCTGGCTCGCGATTCTCAACGACGAGCATCCGTCGAACGGCGAGCCGGATGCGTCGGGTGTCGGGCATCTCGTCTATCGCGCGCGCCGGCCTTTTCATCCGCAAAGACTGTGGGAACTGCTGCATCGCGAATGGACGGACGTGTTGCGCGCCAAGGGATTCTTCTGGCTCGCCACGAGAAGCGAAGTGGGCGGGGCGTTGTCGCAAGCGGGCGGGACGCTGCGGCATGGTCCGGCGGGCGTGTGGTGGGCGGCGCAGGATCGCAGCGAATGGCCAACGGACGATCCCGAGCTCGAAGCGGATATCGTCGCGGAATGGTTCGGTGACCCGGATGACAACAGCGTTGGCGATCGCAGGCAAGAGCTGGTGCTGATCGGCCTCGATCTCGACGTGGCGGCATGGGACGCCAACTTCGATGCATGCCTGCTCACCGACGAGGAATGGCTGCTCGGCTCGGACGGCTGGCGGCATCTGAACGATCCGTTTCCTGCATGGGATATCGACGATCACGAGCATGAACACGGCGATCACGATCACGAGCACGGTCCGGATTGCGGCTGCGACGGCCACACGCACTAAGCCAAACCGCACGAGTCGAGCGCGCGAAAAAAAACCCGCCGAAGGCGGGTTTATGTGTTGCTGCGGTCTGTCTGCGCGCACGCGGATTAACCTGATTCCGAGGCGCCGCGCTAAGAGCGCGTAGCGCCACAATCGGCAAGAAACTTACCGCTTGTTCACTGCGTCCTTGAATGCCTTGCCAGCCGTGAACTTCACCGTCTTTGCGGCCGGAATCTTGATGGACTCGCCCGTCTTCGGATTACGGCCGGTGCGCGCTGCGCGCTTGCCCGAACCGAAGCTGCCGAAGCCGATCAACTGCACTGCGTCACCTTTCGAGACAGCCTTCTTGATCACTTCGAGCAGGGTGTCCAGCGTTTCGCCGGTTTGAGCTTTGCTTGCGCCGGTCTGAGCGGCTACGGCGTCGATCAATTCCTGTTTGTTCATTAAGGTTCCTTTATCAGTTTAGGTTGACACGAACAGCGCGAACGCGCCGATTATACGTGCGCGGGCCGTGCAGTCGAGTAGGGACGGCCTTCCGGCGCGCCTTTGCGACGAACTGGCGTTCTTTCGCGCCACTTCTACGGCCATGCTTCGCTTCATTGCCCTCGCGCCGCCTCTATACGCGGCGCTTGGTATGATAGCGCAGCGCAAACCCAATCAGGACAAGGGTTTCAAAGATTTACCCTTATATTTTCCGGGCTTGCGGGCGGTTTTTTTGAGCATAGAACTCCGGGGTGCGGTCCATGCTACGCGAGCTGATCATCGAATACGGGCTGCCGTTGGTTTTTGCCAACGTTCTGCTGGAATGCCTTGGTCTGCCGCTGCCAGCCTTGCCCACATTGGTTCTGACGGGCGCCATCGCAGTCACCGCGAGCCTCGGAAGAAGCGGTCTCACGGCCATGTTTCCCGCCTCCGCATTCGCGCCGCTCGTCGCTATCGTGGTAGTCGCAAGCACCGCCGCGTTGCTCGGCGACACACTCTGGTTCTGGCTCGGACGCCGTTATGGCAGCCGCGTGCTGGGCGTTCTGTGCAAGCTTTCCATCTCGCGCGACACGTGCGTGAACCGCAGTCTCGACTTCTTCGGCCGCTTCGGCGTGCGTATTCTCGCGGTATCCAAGTTCATCCCCGGCCTTTCAACGCTGGCCATTCCCGTGGCGGGCGCGACCGGCGTCGGCTTCGGCACCTTTCTGTTTTATGACGCACTCGGCGCGATTCTTTGGTCGGGACTCGGCGTGACGTTCGGCGCGATGTTCGCCGATCTCGTCGATAAGGCGCTCGCCCTGCTCGACTGGCTCGGTCGCGGCGTCCTGGCAATCGCGGTCGTCGTGCTCGCGCTATATCTCGGCGCGCGCTGGTGGCGGCGCGTCACGTTGTTGCGACGCCTGCGCATGGCGCGCATCGAGGTTGCGGAGTTGCGCGCGTTGCTTGCGAGTGAACCACGGCCGCTCGTCATCGATGTTCGTCGCGGCGAGCGTCGCGCGATGGACCCGTATGCCATTCCGGGCGCGCTGCTGCTCGATCACGGCGGCATCGCGGCGCAGCTTGCGGGCATCGAGCGCGATCTCAAGATCGTGACCTACTGCGATTGTCCGAACGAAGTATCCGCGGCGTTGGCGGCAAAAGACCTGATCGCGCATGGTTTCGACGATGTCGCGCCGCTCTTCGGCGGTCTCGAAGCATGGCGCGCCGCCGGTCACGCGGTCGAACCGATTGCGCTCGAAGGCACGATGCCCAACGCCTTGCATGCGGCCAAAGCGCCGTCTGTCTAGTACATGCTCGATGTCTTGCCGTCTTCGTCCGGTATAGCGGACGCCTTCGCTTCCCTTCCCTTTTTCGCATGACCGAATCATCGTTGCCTACGGACAAGCTTTTCGAGCTGCACGATCTTCCCGCGCGCTGGCGGCATCGGCGCGTCTTTACTTTCGTCGATACGCAATTCGCGCACACCAACCGCTTTCTCGACATCTGGCGACGTTGGCGCGATGACAACGCGCGTTGCGAACGTCTGCATGTAGTCGTGATCGCGCCGTTGCATGCGCTCGATGCAGCGCCGTCGAAGAACGGCGACCCGCTCGCGGACGCACTGATAAACGCCTGGCCGATGCGCGTCTCCGGCATGCATCGGCTCGAATTCGATGCAGGGCGCGTGGTGCTGACCCTCGCCATCGGCGATGCGAACGACATGCTGTCGAGACTGTGGCTGCGCGCCGATGCCTTCCATCTCGACGCCGCCGCCTTCGACAATCCGCAATGGTTGTGCAAGGGGATCGCGCGGCTCGCGGGCGACGATGCAACCGTATCGGCGACGAACATCGCGGACGCCGCCTCGCTTCGACGCGCATTGGAGGCATCGGGTTTCACGTGTGCCGACGACCGAAGCGCGCGCTTCGCCCCGCGCTGGCGCGTGCGTCGTCACGAACCGCCGTGCGCGTCCGCTGTCCAGTCGCGCGAAGCCATCGTGATCGGCGCGGGACTCGCGGGCTCTGCAATGACATCGCGTCTCGCGGCGCGCGGCTGGCATGTCACGCTCATCGACCGGCACGAGCTGCCCGCGCGCGACGCGTCGGGCAATCCGGCTGGCGTGTTTCATCCCATCGTCTGGCGCGATGACAGCGTCGCCGCGCGGCTCACCCGTGCGGGCTTTTTGTTCGCGCTGAGTCAGTGGCAAGCGCTCGAAGCGCGCTCATACGACTTGCAACGTAGCCGCGATGGCTTGCTGCAAATCGCGGACACGCCCGAAGACGCCGCCGCGATCGCCGACGCCATCGCCCGTTTCGCGTATCCGCGCGACTACGTGAGTTCGGTATCCAGCGCCGATGCATCGCGTATCGCAAGCGTGGATGTCGCGCGCGGCGGATGGTTCTTCCCGCACGGCGGCGCGATCTCGCCGGCATCGGTCTGCGCGGCGCAGCTTGCCGATGCCGGCGCCGCGCTAACGACGCGAATGAACACGGAAGTGGCGCGCATCGAACGTGATGGTGACAACTGGCGCGTCTTCGACACGCACGACGCGGAGGTCGCGCGAGCGCCGATTCTCGTGCTGGCGAACGCGCATGAAGCTGCGCGACTCGCACATCTCGATGATGCAACGACGAGCAGCGTGCGCGGACAACTCAGCATCCTGGACAGCACCACGCTCGATGGATTGCGCGTTCCCGTCATCGGCGAAGGTTATGCGGTGCCTTTGGGCGAACGAGGCACGCTGATCGGCGCGACCTATGACATCGACGATCCCGATATCGAAGTTCGTGACGCAGGGCATCGGGAAAACATCGAGCGCGTTGGAGCCATGCTTCCGGCACTGCAAGCGACGGCGCATGTGAAGCAAGGCCGCGTCGCGTTCCGTTGCGTGACGAGCGACCGCATGCCGATGATCGGCCAGTTCGCCGATGAAGCCGCCGCGCGCGCCGACGCCGCCCGCCTCAAAGGCGCGTGGCCGCTCGACCTGCCGCGCATGCCGGGTTTGTATGGCGCGTTTGCCTTCGGTTCGCGCGGGCTCGTCTGGGCGACGCTCGCCGCGGAACTCATCGTCTCGCAGATCGAAGGCGAACCTTGGGTCATCGAACGCGAACTCGCCGAGTCGATCGATCCCGCGCGCTTTTTATTGCGAGCGCTGCGTCACGGTCAATTCGAAGCAACGTAGTTATCCAAGCCGGGTTGTGGATAAGACCCGGGTTTACCGAAGAACGAGTTGTGGACTCGTTGTGCACGTAAACGGGACAACCCTCGCGAGTGCCCGAGCGTCCCGAAAGTTGTTCAAAGTTGACCGCCATGCCTGAACATGTTTACCGCTGCGTTCTGCTTTCCACAATTGCTTGTTTGGAAAGGAGAAATTGGTCTTATCCACAGGTGAGGCAGGTGCTTGTTAACTACTACTACATGTATATACAGTAAACCTGTAAACACCTGACACAGAGGCTATCGGAAGAGAGAAATCGAATCCGCAAACCGCCCGCCGGTCAGCCTTGCCGCCTTCGCGCGTGCGCGGCTGTCGCTTTTACTTCATAAAAATCATGAGCCTGGACTTCCCTGTCACGGTCATCGAGGTATGGCACAATCGCGCTTCTTCCCGCGTCGCGCCGTTCAGACGGCGACCGCTTCAACGGAACGATGAGCGCGCGCCACGAATCTGATCAACCAGGCCGCGCTGTCGTCTGGCCGTCGGCCCGCCTCCGGGCAAGCGCCGCTTGTCTTGCCCGCATCCGTCACCATCTCAATGCGCGCGAGTCGTAAGCCGCGCGATGGCGAGCCGGGTGCGTCGTCTAATTCGTGCACGGCTGGTTCCGTGACGCCGTGTTCGTTCGCTTTCGTTTCATTTGAATGAACTCATTCGCCTGAACAGGCGAGCCGCTCGGATGCGCCGCGCGCGCAAAGTCACGCAACAGAACGTGCATCCTCTGCTGCAACGAAGGAGAAGCAAACACGATGAATTCGGCCTTTTCGTTTTTGCCCGCCTGGCCGCTCGAACCCAATGCCATTCTTTGGGCAGGTCTTGCGCTCGTCACCGCCGGCCTCGCCGGAGAATTGCTCTGGCGCGCATGGCGTCTGCCGCGTATCACGGGCTATGCGGTCATCGGGCTGATCGCCGGTAACGCGGGACTCGGTGTGATCGACGTAAGCGCAGGCGCCATCTCACGGCCTCTGCTGGATGTCGCGCTCGGGCTATTGCTCTTCGAACTCGGCGGCCGGCTCGATTTGCGCTGGATCCGCCGCAATCCGTATCTGATTCTGTCGAGCATCGCCGAAGCCACGCTTACCTTCGGCTTCGTGTTGATTGCGTTGATGTTATGCAACGTGCCGACAATGCCTTCGATCGTCATCGCGGCCATCGCCATGGCGACGTCGCCCGCAATGGTCATCCAATTGAAGACCGAATTGCGCGCCGAAGGACAGGTTACGCAGCGTCTTCTCACGTTGACCGCGTTGAACAGCATGTACGCGGTGATCGTCGAAAAACTCGCGGCCGGCGTGTTGCATCAGGAAATTTACGGCAATGCGTTTGCAACCATTCTGCAGCCGCTTTATCTGCTGATCGGTTCGCTCGTGCTGGCCTTCCTGCTCGCGCGTGCATGCAACCTGTTGTATCGGCGTCTGAATGCGAACGACGAGCACTCCTTCGTCGCGTTGTTCGGTCTCGTGCTGCTGGCTATCGCGATCGCGCATATCTTCAAACTGTCGATCATTCTTGCGCTGCTTGCAGCAGGCATCATCGTTAAGAACGCTGATGAAAAGCCGCAACTCTGGCCTACGCATTTCGGTTCCGCTGGATGGCTGCTGACCGTCATTCTTTTTGCGCTGACACTGACGTCGTTCGAATGGCGCGATATCGCGCTTGGCGGTGTAGCGGCGCTCGCGCTGATCGTCGCGCGCTTCATCGGCAAGCTGGCCGGCGTGATGATTTTCGCAAAGCCGAGCGGCCTCGACTGGAAGCAGGGCGCGGCATTGGGCGTCGCGCTCACGCCGATGTCCGCGCTTGCCTACCTGCTCGTCGACGACATGTACGTGCTTTATCCGAGCTACGACCCGACGCTTCGCGCGATCGTCATGTGCTCGATCGTCGTGCTGCAAATCGTGTCGCCGTTCCTGGTGTACCGTAGCCTGTCGGCGGTGGGCGAGCGGCGCGAATAGGCGCCGCACCGCACCGCACGGGCATTGAATTTTTTAGAGGCGTCATGGCACTCGAACCATTTATCGACTCCGAGCCGTTCACCTTCGGCGTGGAGCTTGAGATCCAGGTCGTCAATACGCACGACTACGATCTGACCCGCGCCGCGTCGGACCTCATGCGTCTCATCAAGGACGAAGAGATTCCGGGCAACATCACGCCCGAAATCACCGAAAGCATGATCGAGCTTTCGACCGGCATCTGCACGACGCATGAACAGGCCGTCACCGACCTGCGAAAGATTCGCGATACGCTGGTCGCGGCGGCGGATCAACTCAATGTCGGCCTTGCCGGTGGCGGCACGCATGCTTTTCAGCAATGGAGCGACCGGCAAATTTACGACGCGCCGCGCTTCCAGTACATCTCCGAACTCTATGGCTACCTGGCCAAGCAATTCACGGTGTTCGGCCAGCACGTGCATATCGGCTGTCCGGATCCGAATAGCGCGCTGTTCCTGTTGCATTCGATGTCGCGCTATATTCCGCACTTCATAGCGCTTTCGGCATCGTCGCCATATATCCAGGGTGTCGATACCGGCTTCCATTCGGCCCGGCTTAATTCGGTATTCGCGTTCCCGCTTTCCGGACGCGCGCCGTTTGTCCTCACGTGGGACAGCTTCGAGGAATACTTTTCGAAGATGGTGCACACGGGCGTCGTGAACAGCATGAAGGACTTCTACTGGGATATCCGGCCGAAGCCGGGTTTCGGCACCATCGAGGTTCGCGTGATGGATACGCCACTTTCTGTCGATCGCGCTGCGGCGATTGCTTGCTATATACAAACGTTGTCGCGGTATTTGCTGCTCGATAAACCGCTTACGCCGCAAGAAGACGATTACCTCGTCTATACATTCAATCGTTTCGAAGCTTGCCGCTTCGGTCTGGAAGGCACTTGCGTGCATCCGCAGTCGGGTGAGCGGCACACCATCGGCGAAGATATTCTCGCAACGCTGGATGTACTTGCACCGCATGCCGAAGCATTGGGTTCGCAAGCGGCGCTCGCGCAAATCGCGGACATTGCACGCGGTGGCATGAATGACGCCACTTGGTTGCGCGGCGTTTTCGACAAAGAGAAGTCGCTCCATGAAGCCGTACGTCAGCAATGCCTGCAATGGCGCGCATGACGCTGCCCTTACACACGCGTTGAAGTGAGAATCAAGACGAAAGGCCGTTTCGATGAAAGTCGAAACGGCCTTCGTGCTTTGAAACTTCGGTCTCGCTATGTTGTGTATGAAACGCGTGCATGCGGAACTTAGGAATAAGCTCGTTGCCTGAACGTTACGTGAATCGTTACGGCATCTCTAAGGTTTCCCGTGAGAAGTCCGTATACCTACGTAATAGAAGGTAACGAGGGCTGCGCGACGCTATGGAAAACGTTAAAAAGCGCTGCAAGGTCAACGAATTGGAAAAACGATAAGGCGGTGAATCAAAGTTGAATGGATGCGCGCGGCCAAGGATAAGACAAAGGGTGGTCGAAAGATGCCTTGGCTTATCGAGAATTCGCTCACAACCAAACGCTACGTTTTTCCACGGGTTATCCACAGTTTTGCGTGAATAATTAAGGTGTACGTTTGTTCTAGGTCGCTTAGAATGGCGACGTTGCCGACGGCGCGTCATAGTCGGCAAAAACATAGCGCCGCAACCGGTCACTTTGGACGCAAAGCAAGATTGTCGAGCAGGGTGGTGAAGTGGCTGGTGACAAGATGGCGCATAACGAAGAGGGTTGCATGTCCCCCATTCAGGCAAAGCGAATTGGCTTGGTACGCCTGAATTTTGAGACGGCGGGGACCACGACCTGAAGGCGGTCTTTGGAATACTGACAGCAGTGCACAGGCAGCAGGTTCCTGGGGCGGCTTAGGGGACGTGGTGTTCGTTGGTTAGCGAACATGCCGTCAAAACCCATAAGCGGAACAACAAGCGAAAGATCATGAGTGAAGGTTTATACGGAGAGCAGGCGACGGGGCGGGTGACCCACGGCCTGCTGAGGCTGAGCACAGCGATGCGCAGCCAGGCCTGGGAATGGGCGGAAGGCGCGGGGCTTACGCCAACCCAGGGTGAAATTCTCGTACTGCTGATGCAGCGCAAGGGGCCTATGCGCCTCGGCGAGATTGCACGGGAAACCGCGCTGACCGCCGCGACCACCAGCGACGCCGTGAGCACGCTCGAAGGCAAGGGGCTCGTCGAAAAGCGCCGTGCACTCGACGACGGTCGCGCACTGGCGGTGCGTCTGACCGCACGCGGCCGCACGGCCGCCAAGCGCGCGCTGCAATGGCCGGACTTCCTCGCGAAGGCGGTCGGCACATTGCGTGAGGAAGAGCAAGCGGCGCTTTACCGCAGCTTGCTCAAGACCATCCGCCAGCTCGAAACACAACAGCAGATTCCGGCGCATCGGATGTGTCTGTCGTGCGCGCATTTCCAGCCGAGCAAGAATCCGAAGAAGGTGCTGCATCATTGCGCACTGCTTCAGATCGACATGGCGGATACCAATCTGCGTCTCGACTGTTCGGTATACGAAGAAGCCGACGTCGCCACGCAGAAGAAGAGCTGGAAGGTCTTCGCGCAAATCGCCTGAACGGCAACGGCCCGGGACAACCCGGGTCGATCGGTGCAAAGGTACGCTGTGAGGCCGCGTCGAGTCGGTTAGACTGTGCGCGTCGCGCCTCCTGGCGAGGCGCGGCTCGTCTCTACTCCGCAGTCCGAGCCACGGAAACCCGCCGATGAAACGTGAAGTCCTGGCGATTCGCCACGTCTATTTCGAAGATCTGGGCAGCCTCGAACTGGTCCTCGGCGACCGCGGCCATCTCGTGCGTTATCTCGACGTGGGCCGCGGACGCATAGACGCGCCCGATCCGCTCGATGCATCGCTCATGGTCGTGCTCGGCGGGCCGATCGGCGCCTACGACGATGCGCAGTATCCCCATCTGGCTCCGCTTTTGTCGATGCTCGAAAAGCGCATTGCGGCGGGCTTGCCGACCATCGGCATCTGTCTTGGCTCGCAGCTGATCGCGCGTGCGCTCGGCGCGCGCGTGTATTCGTCGGGAAAGCTGGAGCTCGGCTGGTCGCCGCTTGCGCTGACCGACGCCGGGCGCGCGTCGCCGCTGCGTCATCTCGAAGCCGATGGCAAACCCATTCCCGTATTTCACTGGCACGGCGACACCTTCGATTTGCCGCAAGGCGCGAGCTTGCTTGCATCGACGGAAGCTTGCGCGCATCAGGCGTTCTCGTGGGGCGAGCATGTGCTTGCGCTGCAGTGCCATCCCGAAGTGCTGCCAGACCGGTTCGAGAGCTGGCTCGTCACCTATCCCGCGGATATCGCCAGGAGCGGCGCCACGGCCGTCACGCTGCGTGAAGAGACGGCGCGCCACGGTCCCGCCCTCGAACGCGCGGCGCGCGCCATGTTCCACGAATGGCTCGACAAGTTTCCCTGCACCGAACGTCAGGGCTGAAGATCAAGGCGCGGATTGCGGCGGGTGGCACCGCATGCATCCTGCACGGAAGAAATCCCGATGCTATTCTCGATCGCATCTTTTCTCACCGAGCCTTCGACATGAGCGCGCTTTTCACTCCCAAGACCTTACGCAGCCTTCAGCTTCCCAATCGCATCGTCATTTCGCCGATGTGCCAGTACTCCGCCGAACGCGGCGAGGCCACCGCGTGGCACATGATCCATCTGGGCCAACTCGCGCTCTCGGGCGCGGGCATGCTCGTCATCGAGGCGACCGCGGTCGAGCCTGACGGCCGCATCACGCCCGGCGATCTCGGTCTCTGGGACGACGCGACCGAAGCCGCGCTGCGTCCGGTCCTCGCGGCCATCCGCCAGTATTCGGATATCGCCGTGACCATGCAGCTCGCGCACGCGGGCCGCAAGGCGTCGAGCAACAAGCCGTGGGATGGCGGCCAGCTGATCCCGGTTGCCGACGGCGGCTGGATGACGCACGCACCTTCGGCCATTCCGCACAAGGAAGGCGAGACGCCGCCGCTCGCGCTCGATGCGGCCGGCCTCATTCGCGTGAAGGAAGCGTTCGTCGCATCGGCGAAACGGGCGGCGCGGCTTGGTATCGACGGCATCGAAGTGCATGCGGCGCATGGTTATCTGCTGCATCAGTTCCTGTCGCCGCTCGCCAATCAGCGCACCGACGAATACGGCGGTTCGCTCGAAAATCGCATGCGTTATCCGCTCGAGATTTTCGAGGCCGTGCGCGCCGCGTTTCCCGCCGACAAGCCCGTCGGCGTGCGCGTGTCCGCGACGGATTGGGTCGAGGGCGGCTGGACCATCGAGGACACGATCGCGTTCGCGGCGGAACTGAAGAAGCGCGATGTCGACTGGATCGATGTCTCGTCGGGCGGCGTATCGCCGCTGCAGAAGATCACGCTCGGGCCGGGCTATCAGGTGCCGTACGCACAGGCGGTCAAGGAAGCCACGGGCGTGACGACCATCGCGGTCGGTCTCATCACGGAGCCGCAGCAAGCCGAGGCGATCGTTGGTAGCGGCAAGGCGGACTTCGTCGCCATCGCGCGGGCCGCGCTGTACGATCCACGCTGGGCGTGGCACGCCGCCGCCGAGCTTGGCGCGACCGTCACGGCGCCGCCGCAATACTGGCGCTCGCAGCCGCGCGAACTGAAGAACCTGTTCGGCGACGTGGCGTTCGGCCAGCGCTAACCAACAGCATCAGTCGATACCCACGGATACTCACGGGCCAGTTGTTCGACAGCGGCCCGGGAGTGTACGATAACGATTGAGTTGAACAGCACGTTCAACCATGCCAACGCGGCGCCTCAGCGGCCACCGCGTTTTTTTTATCCGCTTTCGTCGAGACGATCCAAGACGAAGTGGACATGAAGCCAACCCCACACCTCGTTTATTAAGGATTCGTTCGATGAGTTCACGCAGGATCACCGTCCGCCGCTCGGGAGTACATGGCAAGGGCGTATTCGCCGTGAAGCACATCGCGGCGGGTGAGCAGGTGATGGAATACAAGGGCGAGCGTATCTCGTGGAAGGAAGCGCTGCGCCGGCATCCGCACAATCCGGATGAGCCGAATCACACGTTCTACTTCGCGCTCGACGACGGCAGCGTGATCGACGGCAAGATCGACGGCAACAGCGCGAAGTACATCAATCATTCGTGCAAGCCGAATTGCGAAGCCGAGGAAGTGGAAGGGCGCGTGTTCATCCACGCCCTGCGCGACATCGAGCCGGAAGAAGAGCTCAATTACGACTACGGCCTCGTGATCGAAGGCCGCATCACGAAGAAGCTCAAGAAAGAATACGAATGCCGTTGCGGCGCGAAGAAGTGTCGCGGAACCATGCTCGCGCTGAAGAAATAGGCGCTTGCAACGCCATGGTAAAGAAGCCACTGCATGGAATCATGCCGTGGCTTCTTATTTTGCGGCGGCTGGCGCCGCGCCGTCCTTGAGCGGCATACGCACGATGAAGCGCGCGCCGCCTTCCGGAGCGTCTTCGTAATGCACCGTGCCGCCGTGCAGCGAGATGATGTCGTGAACGATGGCGAGCCCGAGTCCCGCGCCGCCTTCCACCATCTGACCGTCGCCACGAAAGAAGCGCTTGAAGAGATCGGGTTGCTGATCCGGCGGCACACCGGGACCGTTGTCCTCGATGACCACTTCGCCGAAACGCTTGCCTTGCGCATCGTGCCAGTCGCCGATGGTCAGCGTGATGCGCGAACCTTCATGACGCGACGGCGGCACATACTTGAGCGCGTTGTCGATGAGATTCGCGATCACCTCGCGCGTCAGCACGATATTGCCGCGCGCCATCATCGGATGTTCGTTGTCGGGGTCGTCGAGACGCTGAAAGCCCAGATCCACGCCCGCCGACAACGCGCGCGGCACCCATTCCGCGCCGGTTTCGAACGCGAGCGTGGCGAGATCGAAGTCCGTGAAACGCGCGGCTTGTTCGCCCGGTTCGGCGCGCGCGAGCGAAAGCAGTTGATTCGACAAACGCACCGCGCGATCCGCCGATGCGCGCAGTTCCTTCACCGCTTCGATGGCCTTCGCCGGATCGCGCGAACTAAGCGCTTGCTCCGCGTGCAGCTTGACGGCGGTAAGCGGCGTGCGCAATTGGTGCGCGGCATCGGCGATGAATTTGCGTTGCGCATCGAGCGCGGCCTGAAGGCGCACGAGCAAGCCGTTCATGGCGCTCGTGAGCGGACGGATTTCGCTTGGCACGAAGGTTTCGTCGACGGGTTCGAGCGAGATGTGGGTCTGCTGGTTGAGCGTGTCGGCGAGATCGGTGAGCGGGTTCAATTGCTGATTCACCACGCGCCATACGATCACCCAGCCTGCGAGCAGCAAAAGCAGCAGCGGCATCATGATCGCGAAGAGAAACTCCACCGCGATTCTGTAGCGCGAGCCCACGCGCTGCGCCACTTCGACCACGATAGGATTGCCCGTCGGCTGCGGCACGCGCACTTGCGCGGCGCGCACGCTCACGCCCTGATAGTGCGTTTCGAAAACGTATGCATAGTGGATGCGCCGCACGGCGGTGCCGGTCAGCGGCAGATCGGGCTCGCCGGCAATTTCCTGGTCGCCGGTGCTGATGCGATAAACGAGCTGCTCCACCGGATCGGAGAACATCGCCTGGGCGAGCGGCGGAACGGTGACGGGGGCATCGACGCCCGCGAGCTGAATCTGCTTGGAGATGGCGGTGGCGAGATCCGCGAGAGAACGGTCCACCACGTGCTGCGTGTACTGCCACGCGAGCCAGTACGCCATCAGGCCGCTCATCAGCGCGAGCAGGGACAGCGGCGCGGCCAGGCGGCGCAACAGCGTGCGCCGCAGGCTTGGTGACGCGGGAACTTCGGTGGCCTTAGATCGCGCCAGATCGAGCCAATCTTCGCGGGCGAAACGCTGATCGCCCGCGCGCCGGGTGGGAAGTCGCAAACCGTTCTACCGCCGGGACGTCACGCCGCCTGACGGATCTCCTGAAGCAAATAGCCGAAGCCGCGCACCGTCACGATTTCCACGCGCGTGTTTTCCAGCTTTTTGCGCACGCGATGCACATAGACTTCGATGGCCGTATCGCCGAGATCGCCGCCGAAATGCGTCAGGTGATCCTGCAATTGCGCCTTGCTGACGACGCGGCCATGACGCAGCAGCAGCATTTCCAGCACGGCGAATTCGCGCGGCGACAGTTCGAGCGGACGCTCGTCGTTAAAGATGCGGCGATCCACGCCCGACAGACGCAAGCCGCCCAAGGTGACTTCGGGGCGCGGCACGTCGCCGTGCGGGCCGCTACGGCGCATCACGGCGCGAATGCGCGCTTCCAGTTCCTGCGGCTCGAAGGGCTTGAGCATGTAGTCGTCGGCGCCGCTGTTCAGCCCCTGCACGCGGTCATGCAGTTCGTCGCGCGCGGTGAGGATGATGACCGGCGTATGCCGGTTGCTCTGGCGAAAGCGCGCCAGAAGCGTCATGCCGTCGATGCCCGGCAGGCCCAGATCGAGAATGACCAGTTCGTGGCGGTTCTGCGCGAGCGCTTGCTCGGCGAAGATGCCGTCGTGGACCATATCGACCGTGAAGCCCGACTGTTCGAGGCTGCTCTGGATGCCGCGCGCAATGGGGCGGTCGTCTTCAATCAGAAGGATTCGCATGAACTCGCTCAAGTACGATGGGTTTAACCCGAGCCGGCGCCCAAGCCGGTGACATGCACGACGCGGCGGCGCGGGTTCGAGCCGGATCAAATCCGTTGATTCTCATGCGGCGTCGCGCGAACGTAACCTCGAGCCGCGAGCGGCCGTACACCGGATGACTTTCTGCCTGAACGTTGCCCAGGCTAGTTGCGCTGCTGATTGTACAGCGTCAGTCAGAAGTGCCGGTCGATCGGCCGGGTCCACGGGCGCGCGTCACGCGGCTACATTACACGACCTTATAAATCAGCCTGCACGACCGAAAGATTTCAGCACGATTTCTTTCTCCAAGCTTCGCATCGGCTTCCATCCATGACGGGAAGCTGGCAAAAGGCGCTTTTCGATCCTTTCGATCATGTCACGGTTGGTAATACGGCTGTTACCTTGTCGGTTGCCGTAAGCATGCGTTAAGCTCCGCGCGAAACGGCCCTTCGGCGCGTCGGGTATGTGAGCGATGACACTTTCATGCGCTAAAGTCGCATCTTCGTTTTCGCTTTCGCTCGCGCCCAATCATGCTGGAACTCGATCATTTCGATCTCGCTTTGCTCGATGTGCTGCAACGCTTCGGCCGCGCCACGCATCAGCAATTGGGCGAGCAGGTGCCGCTGTCGCCGTCGCAGATCGGCCGTCGACTGCAGCGGCTCGAAGCGACCGGCGTGATCGAAGGATATCGGGTGGTGTTGCGGCCAGAAAAGCTCGGCCTCGGTGTGACCGCGTTCACGAGCCTGAAACTCAAGCATCACGGCGATTCGATCATCGAGGAGTTTCAGCAGCAGATCGAGACGCTGCCCGAAGTGCTCGAATGCCACGCGACCGTCGGCGATGCGGATTACCTTCTGCGGATCGTCGCGCCCGATCTGAACGCGCTGTCCACCTTCGTGATGAAGAAGTTGATGCGCGTTCCCGGCGTCGATAGCGTGCGCTCGAACATCGTGCTCACGACATTCAAGCGCAACGGTCCGCTGCCGCTAGGTCACTTGTCGACCGATTCCGCCTGAAGCGTCGGATTCAGCAAGTCGACATAAGCAACCGGCACCAGATCCGTCTGTTCCACGCCAAGACGCGCGAACATGGCGTGCGCCTCTTCCTCGCCGCCGGCTTCGTCGTCTTCCTGACCCAGCAGCACTTCGAGTTCGATGAAGTCCCCAAGCCCATCCACGCGATCCAGATGGATGCGCGTGCGCCCGACCAGATAGACATGCCTTTCCTTCGTGACGATGCCGCGCGTGGTCAGCGCCTGCGCGAGCAGCGTATGCATGGCTTCGGGATTCGTCACGGGACTGCGCGAGTAATACGAGACTTTCGGGCCGTCGCGGTCGTCGCGCTGATAGAAGATCAGCTCCGATGGCGTGCCGTCGTCGAACTGGCGCAGCTTGAGACGGCCGGTGGGCACGTCGTAGAAGAAGTCCTGCTGGCGAAACACCAGCGGCCTGTCGGTGGCGAGCGCGGCGGCGCGCTCACGCAATTGGTCGAACTGATGAGCGCGTGCCTTGATTTCGATGTTGCGTGCCATGGAGGACTCCGGTTGAGCGGTTTGCCTTGAATGAAACATCTGCGCTCAAGCCTAGCAAAGTTTCGATGAAGGCCGCTTGAACTTCGCCTTACATCGACCATTGGGCGTCGATGAGCCGCAGCGCCGCCGCAATCGCCGGTTCCTCGCGGCGTTCGGCGAGCGTCACGAACGACAATTGTGTCGATACCGTGACGCCCTCGACGATGGTCAGCGCATGCGCGTGCGCTTCCCGAAGCGCGATCGAATCGCGGGCGAGCGAAAGGCCCACGCCCGATTTGACGAGATCGAGCATCGACGGCTCCTGATCCACTTCGGCGACGATGGTCGGCGACGCGTTGGCGTCGCGGAAAATCTGCGATAGCAGCCGGTTGTGTGCGGATTCCGGCGGCGTCCAGATCCACGGCAACCGCGCGAGCGTCGCCCAGTTGCGCTTTCCCTTGTTCACGCGGTTATGCCAGCCGGCGGGCGCGAGCACGCGATAGTCGAAGGGCGTCAGCCGCACGACATGAAAGCGCTCGCCATCGCGCGTGCCGTCCGCCGCAGGGTCGCCGATGTAGTAGCCGACATCCAGTTCGCGCGACTTCACGCGTTCGAGCACCCAACCCGACATGCCATGCCGCAACGCCGTTTCAATGCGCGGATACGCTTCCACGAGCTGCCGCAGAAAGCCGCCAAGGCGCAGAAATTCGGGGTCGAGAATCGTCCCGATGCGCAACGTGCCGCTCACTTCGTCGCGCAATGCGGCGGCGGCGCGTTGGACATCTGCGGCGGCGACGAGCGCGCGTTCCGCGTGCGGCAGCAGCGCTTCGCCGTCGCGCGTCAACAAAAGTCCGTGCGATGTCCGCGAAAACAGCACGACGCCGAGCATCTCCTGAAGATTCTTGATCTGGAGACTGACCGCTGGCTGAGTGACATGCAGTTGCGCCGCCGCGCGCGTGAGATTGCCTTCGCGAGCGACGGTGATGAAAGCGCGCAGAAGTGTGTAGTCCATGCGCTGATATTAGCGCGACTTATATCGCCGATGAACATATCTCATTGGATTTGCTGCGGCTTGCGGCGTTACTCTCGCCAGACCATGCCGCGACAGACGGCATTGCCGGCCATCAGGAGACAGCGATGAAACAGGACGCCCGCAAGCTGGAAGGTGAATTCGACTACATCATCGTCGGCGCGGGCACGGCCGGATGCGTGCTCGCCAATCGCCTCAGCGAAGACCCCAACGTGAACGTGCTGCTGCTCGAAGCGGGCGGCAAGGACGACTATCACTGGATTCACATTCCCGTCGGCTACTTGTACTGCATTGGCAATCCGCGCACGGACTGGCTGTACAAGACGCAAGCCGAAGCGGGTCTGAACGGGCGCACGCTGTCTTATCCGCGCGGTCGCGTGCTCGGCGGATGTTCATCCATCAACGGCATGATCTACATGCGCGGCCAGCGCGAAGACTACGACGACTGGGCGCATATCAGCGGCGACCCGAACTGGTCGTGGGATTCCGTGCTGCCCATCTTCAAGCGCAGCGAGGATCATCACGGCGGCGCGAATCAGTGGCATGGCGCGGGCGGCGAATGGCGCGTGGAAAAACAGCGTCTCAAGTGGAAGATTCTCGAAACCTTCTCGCAAGCCGCGCAGCAAAGCGGCATTCCCGCAACCGATGACTTCAATCGCGGCGACAACACAGGCGTCGGTTATTTCGATGTGAACCAGCGCGGCGGCATTCGCTGGAACGCCGCCAAAGCATTCCTGCGTGAAGCGATGAAGCGCCCGAACCTCACGACGATCACTGGCGCGCACACGCAACGGCTCGTGTTCGAGGGCATGCGGTGCTCGGGCGTGGAATATCGCGGCGGCGACGTCGATTACATCGCGCGGGCGCGTTGCGAGGTGATTCTCAGCGCGGGCGCGGTCAACTCGCCGCAGATTCTCGAGCTCTCGGGCATCGGCAATGGCGCGCGGCTGCAGCGGCTCGGCATCGATGTCGTGCGCGATCTGCGCGGCGTCGGCGAGAATCTGCAGGACCATCTGCAATTGCGCATGGCATACAGAGTAAACGGCGTGCGCACGCTCAATACGTTGTCGGCCAAATGGTGGGGCAAGCTTTTCATCGGCATGCAATACGCGCTCTTGCGCAGCGGCCCCATGTCGATGGCGCCGTCGCAACTCGGCGCGTTCGCCAAATCCAATCCCGACGACGCATCCATCAAGCGCTCCGATGTCGAATATCACGTTCAGCCGTTGTCGCTCGAACGCTTCGGCGAGCCCTTGCACGCGTTCAATGCGTTCACGGCGTCCGTATGCAATCTGCGGCCTACGTCGCGCGGCAGCGTGCATATCGGCTCGCCGGATGCGCACGCGGCACCGCTCATCGCGCCGAATTATCTTTCCACGGAACACGACCGCGAAGTTGCCGTCAACGCGTTGAAGCTCACGCGGCGTATCGTCAACGCCCCCGCGCTGGCGCGACATGCGCCCGAAGAGATTCTGCCCGGCATCCAGTTCCAGACGCAGGAAGAACTGATCGAAGCGGCAGGCAATATCGGCACGACGATTTTTCATCCGGTCGGCACATGCCGCATGGGTACGGACAACGATCCCGCCGCCGTGGTCGATAGCCGTCTGCGCGTGATCGGCGTGCGCGGATTGCGCGTGGTCGATGCATCGGTGATGCCGGTCATCACCTCCGGCAACACGAATTCGCCCACGCTGATGATCGCCGAACGCGCAAGCGACATGATTCGCGAAGACCGGCGCGGCATGGAAGCGCAAGAGGTCATCGCAACCGCGCTTGCATGACCGCACGATGAACGGCGCGTTTGGCGGCCTCGCACGAGACGGCGTCATGCGAGGCCTTCGCGTGTCCGACAGTCCGAGCTTTCAACGGCGTAAGTAAGTGCAAATCCCAATGATTGCGCTGCATCATTGCGGCGACAATGGCCTCGAATCAGGTGATGCTCGGCTTATCGCGCGCACACTTTTGTGCAACCGCAACAGCGGCGCACGAGGCGAAGCGGTATCGGCGCGAAACCCGCGTCCGGTATGCGCGGATAAAAAATAAGGCGCAGGCGAAGTCATCCGCTTAGCGTTTCACTTCGCATGGAAGGGGACATGATTCTCGGCGACACCATTCTGGAAACGCGAGGGCTCACGAAGGAATTCAAAGGCTTCACGGCCGTGAATGGCGTGAACCTGCGCGTGCGCCGCGGTTCGATCCACGCGCTGATCGGTCCCAACGGCGCGGGCAAGACGACCTGCTCCAACCTTCTCACCAAGTTCCTCGAACCCACCGCGGGCCAGATCGTCTTCAACGGCACCGACATCACGCGCGAACGCCCGGCGCATATCGCGCGGCGCGGCATCATTCGTTCGTTCCAGATTTCCGCCGTGTTTCCGCACTTGAGCGTGCTGCAGAACGTGCGCGTCGGCCTGCAGCGGCAGCTCGGCACGTCGTTTCAGTTCTGGCGCAGCGAGCGTTCGCTCGATGCCCTCAACGACCGCGCGATGGATCTGCTCACGCAAGTGGGCCTGACCGATTTCGCCGATACGAAAACCGTCGAGCTTTCATACGGCCGCAAGCGCGCGCTGGAAATTGCCACGACGCTTTCGATGGAACCCGAACTCATGCTGCTCGACGAACCGACGCAAGGCATGGGGCACGAGGACGTGGATCGCGTGACGGCGCTCATCAAGAAGGTCTCGGCGGGACGCACCATTCTGATGGTCGAGCACAACATGAACGTGATCGCTGGCATCTCCGACACCATCACGGTGCTTCAGCGCGGCGAAGTGCTCGCGGAAGGCAGCTATGCGGAAGTATCGAAGAATCCGCTCGTGATGGAAGCCTACATGGGCAGCGCCGATGCAGCGCTCACCGGAGCGCACGCATGAGCACGATCGTGGAAGCGGGCCGCTCGCAAGAGGCGAACGGCGCAGCGGATCATGTGCCCGCGCTGGAAATAGCAGGCTTGCAGGCGTGGTACGGCGAATCGCACATTCTGCATGGTGTCGATCTGAAGGTGAATCGCGGCGAAGTGGTCACGCTGCTCGGCCGTAACGGCGCGGGGCGCACGACCACGATGCGCGCCATCATGGGATTGACCGGGCGGCGCACGGGCTCTATCCACGTGGGCGGACGCGAGACCATTGGGCTTGCCACACACAAGATCGCGCATCATGGGGTCGGCTATTGTCCGGAGGAGCGCGGCATTTTCTCGAGCTTGTCCTGCGAAGAAAATCTTCTCCTGCCACCGGTGACCGGCAATCCGAAAGAGGCGATGCCGCTGGACGAGATCTACTCCATGTTCCCGAATCTGAAGGAGCGGCGCGCGAGTCAGGGCACGCGGCTCTCGGGCGGCGAACAGCAAATGCTCGCGGTGGCGCGCATTCTGCGCACCGGCGCCAATTTGCTGCTGCTCGATGAGATATCGGAAGGGCTTGCGCCCGTCATCGTGCAGACACTTGCGCGCATGATCCTCATGCTGAAGGGGCGTGGCTACACCATCGTCATGGTCGAACAGAATTTTCGTTTCGCGGCGCCGCTCGCGGACCGCTTCTATGTGATGGAGCATGGAAACATCGTCGAGCATTTCGGCGCGGGGGAACTCGAAGCGAAGATGCCGGTGCTGCACGAATTGCTCGGGGTGTAATCGTTCTTAAATCGACAAACGCGGCACGTTGAAGCGGCACGTAAAGCGGCACGGCTCAGGCAGCACGCAACAACCAAAAACTCACGGAGACTGCAATGAAAATGAAGACCCTCGCGCGCCTTTCCACTTTTTGCTTTGCGGCTGCGGCGGCGAGTGTGGCGTCCATGAACGCTGCTCACGCGGCCGACGGCAACACGGTGAAGATCGGCTTCATTACCGACCTGTCGGGTCTCTATGCCGATATCGACGGCCAGGGCGGTCTCGAAGCCATTCGCATGGCGATTGCGGACTTCGGCGGCAAGGTGAACGGCAAGCAAATCGAACTCGTGTATGCGGATCACCAGAACAAGGCGGATATCGCGGCATCGCGCGCGCGTGAGTGGATCGACCGCGATGGCGTGAACGTGATCATCGGCGGCACGAACTCGGCTACCGCGCTTTCCACCAATCAGGTCGCGGGCGAGAAGAAGGTTCCGTACATCAACATCGGCGCGGGCGCGGACAACCTCACGAACGAGCAGTGCACACCGTACACCGTGCACTATGCGTACGACACCATGGCGCTCGCCAAGGGCACCGGTTCCGCCGTGACGAAGCAGGGCGGCAAGTCGTGGTACTTCCTCACCGCCGACTACGCGTTCGGCAAGGCGCTCGAAAAGAACACGGCCGATGTGGTGAAGGCCAACGGCGGCCAAGTGCTCGGCGATGTACGCCATCCGCTGTCGGCGTCGGACTTCTCGTCGTTTCTGTTGCAGGCGCAAGGATCGAAGGCGCAGGTGCTCGGTCTTGCGAACGCGGGCGGCGACACCATCAACTCGATCAAGGCAGCGAAGGAATTCGGCATCAACAAGTCGATGAAACTCGCCGCGTTGCTGATCTTCCTGACGGACATCCACAGCCTGGGACTCGAAACCACGCAAGGCCTCGTGGCGACGGATAGCTGGTACTGGAACAAGGACGACAAGACGCGCGCGTGGGCCAAGCGCTACTTCGACAAGATGAAGAAGATGCCGACGAGCCTGCAGGCCGCGGACTATTCGGCTGTCACGACGTATCTGAAGGCCGTGCAGGCCACGGGCACGACCGACAGCGACAAGATCATGGCGCAGTTGAAGCAGACGAAGATCGACGACTTCTACGCGAAGGGCACCATCCGCCAGGACGGCGCGATGATCCACGACATGTATCTCATGGAAGTGAAGAAGCCGTCGGAGTCGAAGGAGCCGTGGGACTACTACAAGATCACGGCGACGATTCCCGGCGATCAGGCATTCGGCACGAAGGCGGAGTCGCGCTGCGCGGCGTGGAAATAAGCGCACACGGTTGATGCGGCAAGCGGCTGTCATTGGCCGCTTGTCGCGATGACTTAATCGACCCATTCCTGACGGCAGGTTCAATGGAAATTTTCGGCATCCCGCTCGCCGCGATGATGAGCCAGTTGCTCCTCGGACTGGTGAACGGCTCGTTCTACGCGATCCTGAGTCTCGGGCTCGCGGTGATCTTCGGCTTGCTCAACGTCATCAACTTCGCGCACGGCGCGTTGTTCATGCTTGGCGCCATGCTCGCGTGGATGGGCGCCTCGTATCTCAACGTGCCCTATTGGGCAATGCTCGTGCTCGCTCCGCTTATCGTCGGCCTCTTCGGCATGGTTATCGAACGCTCGATGCTGCGTTGGCTATACAAGCTCGATCACCTCTACGGCTTGTTGCTTACGTTCGGCCTCACGCTCGTGATCGAAGGCGTGTTCCGTTCCATCTATGGTTCGTCGGGTCAGCCTTACGACGTGCCCTCGCTTCTGACGGGCGCGACCAATCTCGGCTTCATGTTCCTGCCGAACTATCGCGCGTGGGTCGTCGTGGCATCGCTCGCGGTGTGCTTCGCGACATGGTTCGTGATCGAGAAGACGCGCATTGGCGCTTATCTGCGCGCGGGCACGGAGAATCCGAAGCTCGTCGAGGCATTCGGCATCAACGTGCCGCTCATGATCACGCTCACCTATGGCTTCGGCGTCGCGCTTGCGGCCTTTGCGGGGGTGCTGGCCGCGCCGGTGATTCAAGTGTCGCCGCTGATGGGCCAGTCGATGATCATCACCGTGTTCGCGGTCGTGGTGATCGGCGGCATGGGTTCGATCATGGGCTCGATTCTCACGGGTCTTTTGCTCGGCATCATCGAAGGCCTGACGCGCGTGTTTTATCCGGAAGCGTCCGCGACGGTTGTCTTCGTCATCATGGCGCTCGTGCTGATGGTGCGGCCCGCCGGACTCTTCGGCAAGGAAAAATGATGCAGAGAAAAGCGCTTTACGGCTTGTTGCTGATCGCTTTGATCGTCGCGCCCTTCGCGGGCGTGTATTCGGTCTTCATGATGAAAGTGCTGTGCTTCGCGTTGTTCGCGGCGGCGTTCAATCTGTTGATCGGCTATACGGGCTTGCTGTCTTTCGGGCACGCGATGTTTCTGGCAAGCGCGGGTTACACCGCGGGCTATGCCATCCAGACATTGGGGTTGACGCCCGAACTCGGCGTGATCGCGGGAACGGCGGTGGCGACCGTGCTTGGATTGATCGTCGGTCTTCTGGCGATTCGCCGCCAAGGCATCTACTTCGCGATGGTCACGCTCGCGCTCGCGCAGATGGTCTACTTCGTGTTCCTGCAGGCGCCGTTCACGCATGGCGAAGACGGCTTGCAAGGCGTGCCGCGCGGCAAGCTCGTCGGCGCGTTGAACCTCGGCAGTGACATCACGCTCTATTACGTCGTGCTCGTCGTCATGTTGCTGGCGTTCGCGTTGATCGTGCGTATCGTGCATTCGCCGTTCGGACAAGTGCTGATCGCGATCAAGGAGAACGAGCCGCGCGCGGTATCGCTCGGCTACGATACCGCGCGCTACAAGCTGCTTGCGTTCGTGTTGTCGGCGGGTCTTGCAGGGCTGGCCGGTGCGCTGAAGACGCTCGTGCTCGGCTTCGAAACTCTCGGCGATGCCTACTGGACGATGTCCGGCCTGGTTGTGCTGATGACGCTCGTCGGCGGCATGAGCACCATGTTCGGTCCGTTGCTCGGCGCGGCGATCATCGTTGCGCTGGAAGACCGGCTCGGCGATATCGGCGGCGGACTTGCGCGACTCACCGGCGTGGACTGGTTCAATTCGCTGGGTGAATCCGTGACTATCGTGACGGGCCTGATTTTTATCGCATGCGTGCTCGCATTTCGGCGCGGCATTGTGGGTGAAATCGTGGCGCGTGTCAGACCGCTACAGGGTTAACCATTTAGTTGGATATCCGAACAAATACTGTTCAAGCAACGACACGCGCGCAATGCACGGTTAACGACCTCGAAATCGCCCACTTAAGGTGCTTTTATGCACCACTAGGGTAAATGCTAGGTTGTTGCGAAACGATACAGTCGATAACATTCTGCTTAGTTCTGTTGCACCCAGATTTTTGAGGTGGAGAACGAGGAGACATGAGGCACCAAGTGCCCGACCGAAAGCGCTGTTGGATGATTCCAACAGCGCTTTTTTATTGGCTGTTTTGTTTTACGTCGATATTTCGCGTCGCCGAAATATAATCCGCATACCGTTTCGGCGGATTCAAAAAACTCGATTCACACCCGGTCGCAGCTTACGTTCGACAGCCGTCATAAGCCCTGCAAAACGCTTGCTGTGCATGACGCCCCTCCGCTAAACTGCATTTCCCGACCCATCGGTCGGTGAAAAGACGCGGGCTTCAAACTGGACGTTTCACGATCAAGACAGGGCGCAAATCAATGAAGTGGGCTTTACGCGTTAAGACGGTCGCAATGGCTGTCGCGGGTTTATCGGCGGTATTCAGCACTCAGGTTTTCGCGGACGTAAAGATAGGCGTGACGGTTTCGGCAACGGGCCCGGCAGCTTCGCTCGGCATTCCGGAAAAGAACACCATCGCGTTGCTGCCGAAGGAAGTGGCGAGGCAGAAGGTGCAGTACATCGTGCTGGATGACGCCACGGATTCCACGCAAGCCGTGAAGAACGCGCGCAAGCTCACGAGCGAAGACCACGTCGATGCGCTCGTCGGTTCGACGGTCGTTCCCAATTCCCTCGCGATGATCGACATCGCCGCCGAGACCACCACGCCCATGATCTCGATGGCGGCCGCGGCCAGCATCGTCGAACCCATGGATGCGAAGAAGGCGTGGGTCTTCAAGACGCCGCAGAACGACATCCTCATGGCGACCGCCATCGCGCAGCACATGTCGAATCATGGCGTGAAGACGGTTGCCTTCATCGGCTTCTCAGACGCCTACGGCGAGAGCTGGTTCAAGGAGTTCACGAAGGCGGCGGAACTCGCGAAGATTCGCGTCGTGGCCAACGAGCGCTTCGCGCGCAACGACGCATCGGTCACGGGGCAAGTGCTCAAGATGATGTCGCAGAACGCGGATGCGGTGCTCATCGCCGGTGCTGGAACACCCGCCGCGCTGCCGCAGAAGACGCTCAAGGAGCGCGGCTACAAGGGCAAGATCTATCAGACGCACGGCGTTGCCAACAACGACTTCCTGCGCGTATGCGGCAAGGATTGCGAAGGCACGTTCCTGCCCGCCGGACCGTTGCTGGTCGCCGAGCAACTGCCGGACAGCAATCCGGTGAAGCAAGCCGCGCTCACTTACAAGAAGGCTTATGAAGGCTCATACGGCGCAAGTTCGGTCTCGACGTTCGGCGGTCATGCGTGGGACGCGGGTCTCATTCTCCAGCGCGCTATTCCCATTGCCTTGAAGAAGGGTCAGCCAGGAACGCCCGCGTTTCGCGAGGCATTGCGCGCGGCTATCGAAGGCACCAGGGACTTGCCTGCATCGCACGGCATCTTCAACATGAGCGCGAACGATCACTCTGGTCTTGATCAGAGTGCTCGCGTGATGGTGGAGATCGTCGGCGGCAAGTGGAAGCTCTCGGGCAACTGAGCATGTGGAATCACGCAAACGAAGAAGGCGCGTCTGTCATGGTCGCGCCTTTTTTTCTGCATGCCGTAATTGAAGAGAAGAGGGCGCGAAAACCCCATGCAGCGCCTGCCGACGGTCAGGGAAAACCAGCCTAGGCACGTGGTTTCGCGGTACATAGATTGGGGCGGCTATTCAGACGGCAGTAAGCAAGCTTCATCGATAACAACTCGCAGCGGCGCGTACAGCCGGTCGCGTTTGGAGACAAGCAATGAAAACGAAGCACACATGGATCAGGGCAAGCGTCGCGCTCGCCATCGCGGGTGGCGCGCTCGTAAGCTCGGGCGCGGCCTTCGCGCAAGTGAAGATTGGCGTGACGCTCTCGGCCACGGGACCGGCGGCATCGCTCGGGATTCCCGAGAAAAATACCATCGCGTTGTTGCCAAAGGAAATTGGCGGCAAGTCCGTCGAGTACATCGTGCTGGATGACGGCTCCGACACGAGCCGCGCCGTGCAGAACACGCGCAAGCTGATAGACGAGGATCATGTCGATGCAGTCGTCGGTTCAACGGTCACGCCCAATTCGCTCGCGATGATCGATGCCGCTTCGGCTTCGAAGACACCGATGATCTCGATGGCGGCATCGGCTTCCATCATTGCACCGATGGATGGCAAGAAAGCGTGGGTCTTCAAGACGCCGCAGAACGACGCGCTCATGGCCGACGCCATCGCCAGTTACATGGAGAAGCACGGCGTGAAGACAGTGGGCTTCATCGGCTTCGCGGATGCCTACGGCGACGGCTGGTACAACGTCTTCAACGCAGCGGCGAGCGCGCACAAGCTCAAGATCGTCGCGAACGAACGCTATAACCGCACGGACACGTCCGTCACCGGTCAGGTGCTCAAGACGGTGGGCGCCAATCCGGATGCCGTGCTGATTGCAGGCGCGGGAACGCCGTCGGCGCTGCCGGCGAAGGCGTTAAAGGAGCGCGGGTACAAGGGCAAGGTTTATCAGACGCACGGTGTGGCGAACAACGACTTCCTGCGCGTATGCGGCAAGGATTGCGAAGGAGAGATCCTGCCTGCCGGGCCGGTTCTCGTGACCGAGCAACTGCCGGAAAACAATCCGGTGAAGAAGTCCTCGGCGGCGTACAAGAACGCCTATGAGAAGGCCAACGGGGCGGGTACGCTTTCCACCTTCGGCGGTCACGCGTGGGACGCCGGTCAGATGCTTCAGCGTGCGATCCCCGAAGCGCTGAAGAAAGCGCAGCCAGGTACGCCCGAGTTCCGTGAAGCGCTGCGCGCCGCGTTGGAGAATCTGAAGGACTTGCCCGTCGCGCACGGCATCATGAACACGACATCGAACGATCACAACGGCTTCGACGATCGCGCGCGTGTGATGGTGCAAATCTCCGATGGCAAGTGGAAGCTGCTCAACGACTGATCGGACTTGAGCGCGGGCTCTGCTAAAGGCGCGTTCTTTTCTCCGATTTTCAAGATAGCAAAGCGGTGCGCCGATGTATGCGGCGCGCCGCTTTTTCCCATGTTCACGGGCTGATCCGGCAGCCCGACCTTTTTGCGGAAGCTCTGAAGAGGAAGTATGGACTTATCGATTGCGGCGATCCTCGCGCAAGACGGGATCACCACGGGCGCGATCTATGGATTGCTCGCGCTCGCCCTGGTGCTCGTGTTTTCCGTGACTCGCGTCATTTTCATCCCGCAAGGGGAGTTCGTCGCTTATGGCGCGCTCACGCTTGCCGCGCTGCAGACGCAAAAGCTGCCGGCGACGTGTTACTTGCTCATCGTCATGGGCGCGGGTTGCTTCGTCGCCGAACTTGCGGGGATCGTGCAGCATCCGACGCGGTATCGGCAGATTGGACGGCTGCTTGCAACGCTCGCGGGAAAGTATGTGCTGTTTCCCGTCGGCGTATGGGTACTGACGCAGTCAATCTTCGCGCAGCCCTTGCCGATGTTCGTGCAGATCGCGCTGACGCTGTTGATCGTCGTGCCGATGGGACCGTTCGTGTATCGACTCGCCTACGAGCCGATCGCGGAGGCAAGCACGCTGTTGCTGCTGATCGTCGCGGTGGCCGTGCACTTCGCGATGGTCGGGCTCGGGCTCGTCATGTTCGGCGCGGAAGGATCGCGCACGACGGCGTTCTCCGACGCCACCTTCAATCTCGGCAGCGTGTCGATCTCCGGGCAGAGTGTGTGGGTGGTGGGCACGGCGGTCGTGCTGATCGCGGCGCTCTACTTCTACTTCGACCGGACCATTTCCGGCAAGGCGTTGCGGGCGACGTCGGTGAACCGTTTGGGCGCGCGACTGGTCGGCATCGGCACGACGCAAGCGGGGCGGCTCGCGTTCACGCTGGCGGCGGGGCTCGGCGCGTTGTGCGGCGTACTCGTCGCGCCCATCACGACCATCTATTACGACTCGGGATTCCTGATCGGCTTGAAGGGCTTCGTCGGGGCAATCGTGGGCGGTCTGGTGAGTTATCCGCTGGCGGCGGCGGGGTCGCTGCTCGTCGGCTTGCTGGAGTCGTATTCGTCGTTCTGGGCGAGCGCGTACAAAGAGGTGATCGTCTTCACGCTGATCATTCCAGTGCTGCTATGGCGAAGCCTGGCAAGCCCGCATTCCGATGAAGACGAGGAGTAACGCAATGGCATTCCTTCATCGATACCGCTTCTTCTGGCTGTTCCTCGTCGTGGTCTTTGCGTTGCCCGTGTTGCCGAAACCGGTGGCCGTGCCGGAGTACTGGATAACGCTGCTCAACTACATCGGCTTGTATTCGATTGTCGCGATAGGGCTCGTCTTGCTGACGGGCATAGGCGGGATGACGAGCTTCGGGCAGGCCGCGTTCGTCGGCGTAGGCGCGTATGCAACGGCGTTTCTGACGACCCAATACGGTGTGTCACCGTGGCTTGCGTTGATCGCGGGCGTGGTGTTGACGGCAGTCATCGCGCTGTTTCTGGGCCTCATCACGATGCGGCTTTCCGGGCACTTTCTGCCGCTCGGCACAATCGCGTGGGGACTGTCGTTGTTTTATCTGTTCGGAAACATGGAGTTGCTCGGCAAGTACGACGGGATCAATGGAATTCCTGTGTTGAACCTTTTTGGATGGCACTTGGAGTCTGGGCGCAGCATCTACTACCTGATTTGGGTCGTCGTGCTGCTCGCCGTCGTATCTGTTCAGAATCTGCTTAATAGTCGTCCGGGCCGCGCTATCCGCGCGTTGCGCGGCGGCGGCACGATGGCGGAGGCGATGGGTGTCAATACCGGCTGGATGCGCGTCGTTATCTTTGTCTATGCGGCGGTGCTTGCATCCATTTCCGGCTTTCTTTACGCGCATTTACAGCGTGCGGTGAATCCGACGCCGTTCGGGCTTAATCATGGCATCGAGTTTCTGTTCATGGCGGTGGTTGGCGGAGTGGCGCATGTCTGGGGTGCGATTCTGGGCGCGACTATCCTCACCGTTCTGCAAGATTATCTACAGACGCTGCTGCCCAAGTTGCTCGGTGCGAACGGAAACTTCGAGGTTATTGTCTTCGGCGTGTTGATGGTGCTGCTGCTTCAATACGCGCGTCAGGGAGTGTGGCCGTTTGTGGCGCGTTTGTTTCCAAGCGCTCCGCGAGCGCGCGTGCCGGAGCGCGTCGAAGCGTTGCCGCAGCGCAGCAAGCCGGCGGCGGGCGAATCGCTTCTTGTCGTCGATAACGCGCGCAAACAGTTCGGCGGGCTTGTTGCAGTGAACGACGTGAGCTTCGACATAAAAGCAGGGGAGATCATCGGGCTGATCGGGCCGAACGGCGCTGGAAAATCCACCACTTTCAATCTTGTAACCGGCGTGCTTCAGGCTACGAGCGGCGCGATCAGCTTTCGGGGCGAGCGTATCGAGAAGCTGACATCGCGGGAGATCGTAAAGCGCGGCATCGGGCGAACCTTCCAGCACGTGAAGATGCTTCCGGGTATGAGCGTCTTGGAAAATGTTGCGATCGGCGCGCATCTGCGGGGAAACACCGGAGTTTGGCGGAGCGTCGCGCGTTTGAACGGTGCGGAGGAAAGTCGGCTGATGGCCGAGGCGGCGCGACAGATCGAACGCGTCGGCCTGGAAAAGCATGTATTCAGTGAGGCCGGAAGTCTGGCGCTGGGGCAACAACGCATCATGGAAATCGCGCGCGCGCTGTGTTGCGATCCGACGCTTTTGCTTCTCGATGAGCCAGCAGCTGGTTTGCGATACCAGGAGAAGCTTCAGCTTGCCGACCTGCTGCGTAGGCTTCGCGCAGAGGGAATGAGCATCCTGCTGGTCGAGCACGATATGGACTTCGTGATGAATCTCACCGACCGCCTTGTCGTGATGGAGTTCGGGACGAAGATCGCAGAAGGTTTGCCGTCAGATGTTCAGAAAGATCCTACTGTGCTCGAAGCGTACCTTGGTGGAGTGGAGTGATGCAAAAAAGTGTGCCGATTCTTCAAGTCGATGGTTTATCCGTCCGATACGGGAAAGTCGAGGCGCTGCACAATGCGACGCTTACGGTCAGCGCTGGACAAATCGTGTCCGTGATCGGTCCAAATGGTGCGGGAAAATCCACCCTGTTGAATGCAATCATGGGGGCATTGCCGCAGACAGGATCGTCTAACGGTGTGATTCGGTATCTGGACGAGGATGTCGCTGCGCTGCCTATCGAGCGTCGTGTTTCACGTGGAATGTGCCTTGTCCCTGAGCGCCGGGAACTGTTTGCTTCGATGTCGGTTGAGGACAATCTCGTCCTAGGCGCCTATCGGCGCAAGCGAGCGGGGGAGCGAAATTTCTTGGATCAGCTGGAACCAGTCTTTCGCCTTTTTCCCCGATTGAAGGAACGCCGCACGCAGGCGGCAGGAACGCTATCCGGCGGTGAGCGGCAAATGCTTGCTGTGGGTCGAGCGTTGATGGCCAAGCCAAAATTGTTGATGCTCGATGAGCCTAGTCTGGGTCTGGCACCTTTGATCGTGAAGGAGATTTTTCATATCGTTAGCGCGCTTCGCGAGACGGGCGTCGCAATACTTTTGATCGAGCAAAACGCACGCGCGGCACTACAGATATCTGACTTTGGCTACGTTCTTGAGACAGGCGAATTCGCCCTGAAAGGCCCCGCGCAAGATTTGCAACACAATCCCCAAGTCATTGAGACTTACCTCGGGTTGGTAAAGAAGGCTGTTTAGCGGGTTGCGTCAAATCTCGAAGGCGTGTTTCACGTGAAACACGCCATTTTTTTCGCCTTTTCCGGGTCGTTGGAAAATCGGCGGACGAGAACCCGATATAATTCGTCGATATTCTTTCTTCAGGTTCGCATCGCTCGATGCGAGATCTTCATGCTTTTTCCCTCAGAATTTGATGTGATCGTCGTTGGCGGTGGTCACGCGGGCACCGAAGCGGCGCTTGCATCGGCGCGAATGGGCTGTCGGACGCTGCTCCTGACGCATAACATCGAGACGCTTGGCCAGATGAGCTGCAACCCGTCGATCGGCGGCATCGGAAAAGGACATCTCGTCAAGGAAGTCGATGCGTTGGGCGGTGCGATGGCTGCCGCCACCGACGAGTCCGGTATTCAGTTTCGCATTCTCAATTCGTCGAAGGGTCCTGCAGTGCGAGCCACGCGCGCTCAAGCCGACCGCATTCTTTACAAGCAGGCAATACGCCATCGGCTGGAAAATCAGCCGAATCTCTGGCTGTTCCAGCAAGCCGTTGACGATTTGATGGTGGAAGGCGACCGCGTCGTTGGTGCCGTTACGCAAGTCGGGCTGCGGTTTCGCGCGCGCGCCGTGGTTCTAACGGCGGGGACGTTCCTCGACGGCAAGATCCACGTGGGGTTGAACAACTACGTGGGCGGCCGCGCGGGCGATCCTGCTGCGATATCTTTATCCGCACGTCTTAAAGAGTTGAATTTGCCGCAGGGCCGACTAAAGACGGGGACGCCACCGCGCATCGACGGCCGCACGATCGATTTTTCGAAGCTTGAAGAGCAGCCGGGCGATTTGGATCCGGTTCCGGTTTTCTCTTTTCTTGGCCGCGTTGAGCAGCATCCGCGTCAGGTGCCGTGCTGGGTGACGCACACGAACGTTCAAACGCACGACATTATTCGATCGGGCTTGGATCGGTCGCCGATGTACACAGGGGTAATTGAAGGCGTTGGGCCGCGCTACTGCCCGTCGATTGAAGACAAAATCCATCGGTTTGCGTCGAAGGACGCACATCAAATCTTCCTGGAGCCGGAAGGGCTGACTACGAACGAGTTCTATCCCAATGGAATTTCGACGAGTCTGCCTTTCGATGTCCAGTTAAATCTTGTGCGTTCCATGCGTGGTCTCGAACACGCCCATATCTTGCGTCCTGGCTATGCAATCGAATACGACTACTTCGATCCGCGTGCGCTGAAGGCTTCGCTGGAGACGAAATCCATCAGTGGGCTATTCTTCGCCGGACAGATCAACGGCACGACGGGTTATGAGGAAGCTGCCGCGCAGGGACTATTAGCCGGCATAAACGCAGGGCTTCAAGTGCAGGGCAGGGATGCCTGGACACCGCGCCGTGATGAAGCGTACTTGGGTGTATTGGTCGACGATTTGGTAACGCGCGGAGTCTCTGAACCGTATCGAATGTTCACGAGCCGTGCGGAATATCGTCTGTCTCTACGTGAAGATAACGCGGATATGCGCCTGACCGAAACAGGGCGGGAGCTTGGAGTCGTAGACGACGGCCGTTGGGATGCTTTCAGCCGCAAGCGCGACGCTGTTTCACGTGAAACAGAGCGTCTGCGCTCCACTTGGGTGAACCCTAAGACGCTTCCGGCTGAAGAGGCGACCGCGTTACTCGGCAAGCCGATCGATCACGAATACAGTTTGGCCGACCTGCTACGACGCCCTGGTGTCTCGTACGATGGCGTCTGCGCTCTGCGCAACGGGGAATGCGGTTCAGCCGAATCGCTTGCCGATGATCCAGTTCTGCTCGCGCAGATCAAAGAACAGATCGAGATTGGCGTGAAGTACCAAGGATATATCGACCGGCAAGCGGACGAGATCGTGCGCAACGGAGCGCAAGAGAACACGCGTTTACCAGAGGCGATCGACTACAGCGAAGTGCGCGGCCTTTCGTTTGAGGCGCGACAAAAGTTAACGCAGCATCGTCCAGAAACGATCGGGCAGGCTTCGCGTATTCAGGGCATCACGCCGGCTGCCATCTCACTGCTCATGGTGCATCTCAAGCGCGGCCTCGGCCGGCGCGGACGCGGCACAGGCAGCGATCAGGATCAGGCCAGCAGCAACCCGGTGGTTCAATGAAGGACCAAAACGAATTGCTGGCTAACTTGCTCGACCGAGGTACGGCTGAACTCGAGCTTGGGTTGACGTCATCGCAGAAACAGCAGCTACTCGATTACGTTGCGCTGCTGGGCAAATGGAACGCCGTCTACAACCTGACGGCGATCCGCGACCCGAAGCAAATGCTCATTCAGCATATTCTCGATTCGCTCGCCATCGTTCCGATGCTCGTGGCGCGCCAACCAAAATCGATTTTGGATGTCGGTTCGGGCGGCGGCCTGCCGGGCATCGTGCTAGCAATTGTCTTCCCCGACGTTAAAGTGACACTGAACGACATCGTTCACAAGAAGACCGCCTTCCAGTCGCAAGCGAAGGTTCAGTTGGGGTTGGCGAATCTTTCCGTTGTGACAGGGCGCGTCGAGAATCTGCGGCCGGGTTGCGAAGTCCCGGGGAAATTCGACGTAATTGTCTCGCGCGCGTTCGCAGACCTCGCGGATTTCGTTACACTTGCGCGTCATCTGGTCGCGGACAACGGCCGGATTCTCGCGATGAAGGGCTTGCAGCCGGACGACGAAATCGCGCGTCTGCCAAATGGCGCGACGGTGGAGCGCATCGAGCGTCTGCAAGTTCCGATGCTCGATGCCGAGCGCCACTTGATCCATGTAGCCGTCGGCGCGCAGTAACACGTCGCGGGCGCTTTCGTCACGGCCGTAAACGGCAGCTGATCTTCTGACAGCGAAGAAACGAGGACATAAAACGATGGCAAAAATCTTCTGCGTCGCAAATCAGAAGGGCGGCGTTGGAAAGACCACCACGGCGGTCAATCTCGCGGCAAGTCTCGCGGGCCTTGATCAACGCGTTCTACTCATCGATCTGGACCCGCAGGGAAACGCGACGATGGGCAGTGGCGTCAATAAAGGCGCATGCGAGAAGACAATCTACGAAGTGTTAGTCGACGGGGTGACACTACGTGAGGCGGTAGTGCGACCGGAGAGCGTGGGATATCACGTTCTGCCTGCGAATCGTGAACTCGCTGGCGCGGAAGTCGAGCTTGTGGATATGGACGACCGCGAGCACATTCTTCGCTCGGCCATCGCGAAGATAGTCGATGACTATGATTTCATCTTGATCGATTGTCCGCCTGCATTGTCGCTGTTGACATTGAACGCGTTGTGCGCAGCACATGGCGTCGTCATTCCAATGCAGTGTGAATATTTCGCGTTGGAAGGCTTGTCGGATCTGGTGAGCACCATCAAGCAGATCCACGCGAACCTCAACCGCGATCTGAAAGTGATCGGACTGTTGCGTGTGATGTTCGATCCGCGCATCACCTTGCAGCAGCAAGTGTCCGAACAGTTGAAGGAACACTTCGGCGACAAGGTTTTCGATGTCGTCATTCCACGCAACGTGCGCCTTGCCGAGGCGCCAAGTTACGGCCTGCCAGGCGTGGTGTTCGACAAGTCGTCGCGTGGCGCGCAGGCGTATATCCAGTTCGGCACGGAAATGATCGAGCGCGTACGCGCGCTGTAACGCAAACCCATTCGATCTGGCGGACGACGCCAACGGAGGAATCGAAATGAGCGCTGTGATGAAGAAGAAGGGTTTGGGCCGAGGCCTGGATGCATTGCTCGGCGGCAGCGTCGACATTACCGAAGCCGTACGCGGCGAAGGCACGCCGTCAGTCCTGTCGCTCGACAAGCTGCAGGCGGGCAAGTATCAGCCGCGTACCCGAATGGACGAGGGCGCGTTGCAAGAGCTCGCCGCGAGTATTCGCGCGCAAGGCCTCATGCAGCCGATTCTCGTGCGCTCCGTCGGCCCGGATCAGTACGAGATCATCGCGGGCGAGCGACGTTTTCGTGCGGCGCGTCTGGCTGGGCTCGACGAAGTGCCGGTGCTGGTGAAGAACGTGCCCGATCAGGCTGCCGCCGCGATGGCGCTGATCGAAAACATCCAGCGGGAGGATTTGAATCCGCTGGAAGAGGCGCAGGGTATCCAGCGCCTGCTCGACGAATTCACGTTCACGCACGAGCAGGCGGCGGAAGCGGTCGGGCGATCGCGTAGCGCGGTATCGAATCTGCTGCGTCTCTTGAACCTCGCCACGCCCGTTCAGACGATGCTGCTCGCAGGCGATCTCGACATGGGCCACGCACGCGCGCTGCTCGCCGTCGATGCCGCCACGCAGATTCAATTGGCTAATCACGTGGTGAATCGCCGCTTGTCGGTGCGTGAAACGGAGCGCCTCGTCGCCGCGACGACGAAGGAGGCGCCGGCAGTCAAGGCGCGTCCCGCGAACGATGGCGGCCGTGACACGCGCAGGCTCGAAGAAGAGTTGTCGGATCTGCTCGCGGCGAGCGTGAAGATCAAGCTGGGCGGACGAGGACGCGGCAAGGTGATGATCGATTTCGGCAACCTCGACGCGCTCGAAGGCATTCTGAGCAAACTACGCGGCAGCATTGAAGCGCCTAATTCGGCTGCGTGAGTCTTGTCGGAATACAACGTCAAGCAATCGCGGTCCGACCTCCTGGCGCGCGTCTGGAGGACCGTCAGTAAAGAGCCGGTCCTCGCCATTCTCGTGCTCGCGCTCGGCGTGCTGCAAGTGGTTCATCCGCGCTCGTGGGCTTCGCTGCCAGGTCTTGTGGATTGGCAGACCGTGCTCACGCTCGCCGGCCTGCTCATCCTGACCAAAGCGATCGAATTGTCAGGATTCCTGATGTGGGCCGCGCATCGGCTGGTGCATCACATCCACGGCGAACGCGGCCTGGCGCTGCTCCTCGTCGCGCTGGCGGCGGCGCTGTCCACGGTGCTGACCAACGATGTCGCGTTGTTCGCGGTCGTGCCGCTCGCGCTATCGCTGCATCGGCTCGCGCCCTTGCCCATCAAGCGTCTCGTTATCGTGATTGCGTTGTCGGTGAACGCGGGATCGATCCTCACGCCGCTCGGCAATCCACAAAACCTTTTCCTCTGGCAGACGAGCGGCGTCTCTTTCGGCGCGTTCGTCTGGGCGTTGCTGCCGCTTTGCGCGGTCCTCATGCTCATGCTCGGCGCCGTGACTTGCGCAATGTTTCGCAACGCGCCGCTCGACCTTTCTGGCGATGCCGAAGAGCACGGCGTCGACCGTGTGTTATGCGGTGTGAGCGTGCTTGCGTTCGCTGGCTTCGTCGCACTGGCCGACGCGCATCATGCCGGGCCCGGCCTCGCCGTCCTTGCTGTCGCGTTCCTGCTTTGGCGCCGCGAAGTCGTCTTGAAGATCGACTGGCTGCTTCTGCTCATCTTCATGCTGATGTTCATTGTGCTGCGCAGCGCAGCCGCGTTGCCGGCCATCCACGGCTTCATCGCGCAGTTGGGCATCGGCACGCCGATGCGTGCTTATGCTGCGGGCGCGGTGCTGTCGCAGGCCATCAGTAACGTGCCGGCGGCCATCGTGCTCGCCGAGTTTTCGAAGGACTGGCGCGCGCTTGCGTTCGGCGTGAGCGTCGGTGGTTTTGGGGTGGCAATCGGCTCGCTCGCCAATCTCATCGCCGTGCGTCTGTCGGGCGAGAAGGGCTTGTGGGGTCCGTTTCACCTCGTTTCGATCCCTTTCTGGTTTGTTGCAGCGCTTGTTGGATGGGCGCTCATCTGAGTTTCGCGACGCAATCTCACGTCGTCTGAAAATCTGCTTGTAACCGCAAGAAAAGTCTCGCTTTCGAGACCATTTTTTAAGCTTTGTCCGCTTGGCTTTTGACGCACCTAAACTATTGAATCCCCGAGGACAATCGCTTACAATCCCCCGGATTTATCAGCTAGGCCACCTAGAAAGCGCGGCGAAAGCGCAGGGTGGTTTCCGAACTGTCGGTTGATGTGTTGAAGGGGTTTGAAGACGGTGCGAGAGCAGAATCGAGCGCCGGTGGGCGGGCAAGACAGCGCTCAAAACAAACGCGGAGACATTCACGCTTCAGGAAATCAGCCCCGCAGTTTGTCTGACGACTCGTGGGACGCCGAGGCGCAAGATAACAATATCGTTCCGCTCACGCGGGGCCAGGCAGAGAAGCTGTTCGGTCCTGATGTGAGTCGTCCATCGCGGGTCACGCCTTTCAAGGTAGTGGCCGCGCAAATGGTTTTGTCCCTGGGTGCGACGCTGTTGTGGTGGCTGTTCTACAAGCCGCCGGGCGATGCTGCGCTGTCCGCCTTCCTCGGAGGCGCGATCTGCTGGCTGCCCAGTGCACTGTTCGCGGCGCGCCTGAAGGCGAAGAGCGGAGCCGAGACCATCATGAGTTGGATGATCGGCGAAGCGATGAAAATGGGAGCGACGATTGCTATGTTCGTAGCGGTCGCCTTCTGGTACAAGAGCGCGCTGTGGTTGCCTTTGCTCGTTACGTACATCGTCGCGTTGAAGACTTACTGGCTGGCCATGGCTTTGCGTTGACCTCCAGGGTAATCGCCAGCCCGAAGTCAAGTATGTAGCATCACACATGAAAGCGCGGTTATGAACGCCGCGCTCGGGCCGGACGCCCGGAGCCGCAACGCGAAGCGGTGGCTCGGATAAGCGTCTGGCGACGAAAGATTTTTGACAATTTGGGTGGCTTTAACGATATGGCAGCTAGCGAAGGAACGCACGCTCTGGACCCGTCCGAGTACATTGCGCACCACTTGCAGAATCTTTCCACGCACACACAGACGTCGATTTTCGACATCCACGTCTGGAATCTGGACACGCTGTTCTGGTCCATCGTGTGCGGTCTCCTGACCATCGTCATTCTCGGTATCGCGGCGCGCCGCGCGACGTCCGGTGTTCCCGGACGTTTCCAGTGCGCGATCGAGATGCTCGTCGAAATGGTCGAAGATCAGTCGAAGTCGATGATCCACGGCAGCCGCCGCTTCATCGCTCCGCTCGCGCTGACCGTGTTCGTCTGGGTCGCCCTGATGAACTCGCTCGACTTCATCCCCGTGGATCTGCCAGGCCGCGTGATTGGCTGGCTGGGCCTCGAACAAGTGCTGCCGCATCATCGCATCGTGCCCACGGCCGATCTGAACGGCACGCTCGGCATCGCGCTCGGCGTGTTCGTGCTGATGATCTACTACAACCTCAAGATCAAGGGCGCAGGCGGCTTCGTGCACGAGCTGCTGTCCGCTCCGTTTGGCGCGCATCCGCTTCTGTGGATTCCGAATCTTGCGCTGAACATCATCGAGTTCGTCGCCAAGACGGTTTCGCTCGGCATGCGGCTTTTCGGCAACATGTACGCGGGTGAGCTGCTGTTCCTGCTGATCGCGCTGCTCGGCAGCATGTGGCACTTCGGCGCGGACGCCTCTGTACTTGGCTTTATCGGCCATGTGGTCGCGGGTACGGTCTGGGCGATCTTCCACATTCTGATCGTGCTGCTGCAAGCGTTCATCTTCATGATGCTGACGCTCGTGTACATCGGTCAGGCGCACGACTCTCACTAAAGAGCGTTCGCGGCAGGTCCAGAATCGCTTAGTTTTTAGTTTTCAATTTTTATAAATCCAGTTCCAAAGTCTTTAATCAAAGGAGTGAACATGAACGCTTTCATCGCCAACATCCAGGGTCTGACCGCCATCGGTATCGGCATCATCATCGGCCTGGGTGCAATCGGCGCCTGTATCGGTATCGGCCTGATGGGCGGCAAGTACATTGAAGCATGCGCCCGCCAGCCGGAACTGATGAACCCGCTCCAGACCAAGATGTTCCTGCTGGCTGGTCTGATCGACGCGGCGTTCCTGATCGGCGTTGGTGTGGCAATGCTGTTTGCGTTCGCGAACCCGCTGCTCTCGAAGCTCGCAGGCTGAGGTTCCTCGGAAGTGTGCGTCTCTTCTTGCGATGAGACGCAAGACGGAACGGGTGAGGCGCTGATCGAGCACAACGGGCCGATGAGCGCCTTTTAACCGTTTCACTCTCCGACTAAGCAACGTTTAAGGAAACACCGTGAATCTCAACGCAACCCTGTTTGCGCAAATGGTCGTGTTTCTGATCCTCGCGTGGTTCACGATGAAGTTCGTGTGGCCGCCGTTGATCAATGCCCTCGACGAGCGCTCAAAGAAGATTGCCGACGGCCTCGCCGCCGCCGACAAGGGCAAGGCGGAACTCGAAGCCGCGCACAAGCGCGTCGACCAGGAACTCGCGCAGGCTCGCACGGACGGTCAGCAACGCATCGCTGACGCCGAAAAGCGCGCCGCAGCCGTCGCCGAAGAAATCAAGGCCAACGCTCAGGCTGAAGCCGCGCGCATCGTCGCGCAAGCCAAGGCGGACGCCGAACAGCAAGTCGTCAAGGCGCGCGAGTCGCTGCGCGCCGAAGTCGCGGCCCTGGCCGTGAAGGGCGCCGAGCAAATTCTGAAGCGCGAAGTCGATCAGAAGGCTCACGCCGATCTGCTGAATCAACTCAAAACCGAGCTCTGATCATGGCCGAACTTGCAACCATCGCTCGTCCTTACGCAGAAGCGCTGTTCCGCGTAGCCGAGAGCGGCGATCTTGCGGGCTGGTCCACTTTCGTCGAGGAACTGGCTCAGGTTGCGCGTCTGCCCGAAGTGCAGTCGGTCGCCTCGAGCCCGAAGGTGAGCCGCGATCAAGTAGCGGATCTGCTGCTGTCCGCAGTGAAGTCGCCTTTGGCTCAAGGCAATGTACAGGCGAAGAATTTCGTCGGCATGCTGGTGGACAATCATCGTCTGTCGCTGCTGCCTGAAATCGCCGTGCAGTTCGACGAGCTGAAGAACGCCCGCGAAGGTGCTGCCGATGCGCTGATCGTAAGCGCGTTCCCCTTCGAAGGCGAACAATTGAACGACCTAGTCGCAAGCCTCGAACGCAAGTTCGAGCGCAAGCTGAAACCGACCGTCGAAGTCGATCAGTCGCTGATCGGCGGCGTTCGCGTGACGGTTGGCGACGAAGTGCTCGATACCTCGGTCCGCGCGCGCCTCGCCAGCATGCAGACGGCTCTGACCGCCTGACGCTTCGTTAGAAGCGAATCGCTGGCACGCAACAGAATTGACTATCAGGAGCGAATAATGCAACTCAATCCCTCTGAGATCAGCGAGCTGATCAAGAGCCGGATCCAGGGCCTTGAAGCGAGCGCGGATGTTCGCAACCAGGGCACCGTGATCTCCGTGACCGACGGTATCGTGCGTATTCACGGCCTGTCGGACGTGATGCAGGGTGAAATGCTCGAGTTTCCGGGCAACACCTTCGGCCTCGCGCTGAACCTCGAACGCGACTCCGTCGGCGCCGTTATTCTCGGCCAGTACGAGCACATCTCGGAAGGCGACATCGTCAAGACGACGGGCCGCATTCTCGAAGTGCCGGTCGGTCCGGAATTGATCGGCCGCGTGGTCGACGCGCTGGGTAACCCCATCGACGGCAAGGGTCCGGTCAACGCGAAGATGACCGACGCAATCGAAAAGATTGCTCCGGGCGTGATCTGGCGTAAGTCGGTGTCGCAGCCGGTGCAAACGGGTCTGAAGTCCATCGACTCGATGGTGCCTATCGGCCGTGGTCAGCGCGAGCTGATCATCGGCGACCGTCAGTGCGGCAAGACCGCGGTGGCTGTCGACGCGATCATCAATCAGAAGGGCAAGGACCTTTTCTGTATCTATGTCGCGATCGGCCAAAAGGCTTCGTCGATCATGAACGTGGTGCGCAAGCTCGAAGAAACCGGCGCAATGGCTTACACCATCGTCGTGGCGGCTTCGGCTTCGGAATCGGCCGCGATGCAATACCTCGCGCCGTACGCCGGCTGCACGATGGGCGAATACTTCCGCGATCGCGGCCAGGACGCGCTGATCGTTTATGACGATTTGACCAAGCAAGCATGGGCGTATCGCCAGATTTCGCTGCTGCTGCGCCGTCCGCCGGGTCGTGAAGCGTATCCGGGTGACGTGTTCTATCTGCACTCGCGTCTGCTCGAGCGTGCGGCTCGTGTTTCGGAAGACTACGTCGAGAAGTTCACCAATGGCGAAGTGAAGGGCAAGAGCGGTTCGCTGACGGCACTGCCCGTCATTGAAACGCAAGCCGGCGACGTGACCGCGTTCGTTCCGACGAACGTGATCTCGATTACCGACGGCCAGATCTTCCTGGAAACCGACTTGTTCAACGCCGGTATCCGCCCTGCCATCAACGCGGGCGTTTCGGTGTCGCGCGTCGGTGGTGCGGCTCAGACCAAGGTCATCAAGAAGCTGTCGGGCGGTATTCGTACCGACTTGGCGCAGTATCGTGAACTGGCTGCGTTCGCGCAGTTCGCGTCGGACCTGGACGAAGCCACCCGCAAGCAGTTGGAGCGCGGTCGCCGCGTGACGGAACTGCTGAAGCAGCCGCAGTATCAGCCGCTTCAAGTGTGGGAACTCGCTGTGGCGCTGTTCGCGGCTAACAACGGCTACCTCGACGATCTGGAAGTTGCGCAAGTGCTGCCGTTCGAAAAGGGCCTGCGCGAATACCTGAAGACGAGCCATGCCGATCTGGTTAAGCGCATCGAAGACAATAAAGACTTGTCGAAGGACGACGACGGCGCACTGCATACCGCGCTGAAGGACTTCAAGAAGTCGGGCGCTTATTGATCGGGACTGAGGAGCAACGCGCGGTGCATCGACCGATGAACACCGCGCGGCTTCGATCAAGGAGTAAGCAATGGCTGGAATGAAGGAAATTCGCGGCAAGATCAAGAGCGTGCAGAACACGCGCAAGATCACGAAAGCGATGGAAATGGTCGCCGCATCGAAGATGCGCCGCGCCCAGGAGCGCATGCGTTCCGCCCGTCCGTATGCCGACAAGGTCCGTGCAATCGCGGCGCACATGAGCGCGGCGAACCCTGAGTATCGTCACCCGTTCATGGTGAAGAACGAAGGCGCGAAGACGGCCGGCCTGATCCTCGTCACGACCGACAAGGGTTTGTGCGGCGGCATGAACACAAACGTGCTGCGTGCGTCGTTGCAGCGCATCAAGGAGCTGGAGCAGACCGGCGTGTCCATCGAAGCGTCGGCTATCGGCGCCAAGGGTCTCGGCTTCCTGAACCGGCTGCGCGCCAAGGTCGTGTCGCAAGTCACACATCTGGGCGACACGCCGCATCTGGAAAAGCTGATCGGCGCGGTGAAGGTGCAGCTCGACTTGTATTCGGAAGGCAAGATCAACGCGGTGTACCTGGGGTACACGCGCTTCGTCAATACGATGAAGCAGGAAGCGGTGATCGAGCAATTGCTGCCGTTGACGGCCGAAGATCTGCAGCAGAAGGCAGACGAAGCCGCGATTGCGAACGACACGCCGAAGACCTCGTGGGACTACATCTACGAGCCGGACGCTCAAACCGTGGTGGACGAATTGCTCGTGCGCTACGTCGAGGCGCTGGTTTATCAGGCGGTGGCGGAAAACATGGCGTCGGAACAATCGGCGCGCATGGTCGCAATGAAGGCCGCGTCGGATAACGCGAAGACCGTGATCAACGAACTGCAGCTCGTCTACAACAAGAGCCGCCAGGCCGCGATTACGAAAGAATTGTCGGAAATCGTCGGCGGCGCCGCTGCGGTCTGATCTTGATGACCGCGTGAAAGAACACAGTATCTAAAGGAAATGCGATGAGTACTACTGCTTTGGTAGAAGGCAAGATCGTACAGTGCATCGGCGCCGTTATCGACGTGGAATTTCCGCGCTCGCACATGCCGAAGATTTACGACGCGCTCATTCTGGAAGGCACCGAGCTGACGCTGGAAGTCCAGCAGCAGTTGGGCGACGGCGTGGTCCGCACCATCTGTCTGGGTGCATCCGACGGCTTGCGCCGCGGCACGATCGTGAAGAACACGGGCAACCCCATCAGCGTGCCGGTCGGCAAGCCGACGCTTGGCCGCATCATGGACGTGCTCGGCCGTCCGATCGACGAAGCCGGTCCTATCGAATCGACCGCCACGCGTTCGATTCACCAGCTCGCGCCGAAGTTCGACGAGCTGTCGCCTTCGACCGAACTGCTCGAAACGGGCATCAAGGTTATCGACCTGATCTGCCCGTTTGCCAAGGGCGGTAAGGTTGGCCTGTTCGGCGGCGCCGGCGTGGGCAAGACCGTGAACATGATGGAACTCATCAACAACATCGCGAAAGAACACGGCGGTTATTCCGTGTTCGCCGGTGTGGGTGAGCGTACCCGCGAAGGGAACGACTTCTATCACGAAATGAAGGACTCGAACGTTCTCGACAAGGTCGCGCTGGTGTACGGCCAGATGAACGAGCCGCCGGGCAACCGTCTGCGCGTGGCGCTGACCGGCCTCACGATGGCCGAGCACTTCCGTGACGAAGGTCTCGACGTGCTGTTCTTCGTCGACAACATCTACCGTTTCACGCTGGCGGGCACGGAAGTGTCGGCACTGCTCGGCCGTATGCCGTCGGCAGTGGGCTATCAGCCGACGCTGGCTGAAGAAATGGGCAAGCTGCAAGAGCGCATCACGTCGACCAAGACTGGTTCGATCACGTCCGTTCAGGCCGTGTACGTCCCTGCGGATGACTTGACCGACCCGTCGCCGGCTACGACTTTCGGCCACTTGGACGCAACGGTCGTGTTGTCGCGTGACATTGCATCGCTGGGTATCTATCCGGCAGTGGACCCGCTCGATTCGACCTCGCGTCAGATCGACCCGAACGTGATCGGCGAAGAGCACTACTCGATCACGCGCGGCGTGCAGCAAACGCTGCAGCGTTACAAGGAATTGCGCGACATCATCGCGATTCTGGGCATGGACGAACTCGCGCCGGAAGACAAGCTCGCCGTGGCGCGCGCTCGTAAGATCCAGCGTTTCCTGTCGCAGCCGTTCCACGTTGCTGAAGTGTTCACGGGCTCGCCGGGCAAGTACGTGCCGCTGAAGGAAACCATTCGCGGCTTCAAGATGATCGTTGAAGGTGAGTGCGATCATCTGCCGGAGCAGGCGTTCTACATGGTTGGCACGATCGACGAAGCCTTCGAAAAGGCCAAGAAGATTCAGTAACGGTCGGGTGTAGACGAAGCGGGCGCGGATCTCAAAACTCCGCGCCTTCGTAATACGCTCAGGAGTCGATATGGCAACCATCAAAGTAGACGTCGTCAGCGCGGAAGAGCAGATCTTCTCGGGCCAGGCGAAGTTCGTCGCGCTGCCGGGCGAAGCAGGTGAACTCGGCATTTTGCCGGGCCACACGCCGCTTATCACGCGCATTCGTCCGGGCGCGGTGCGCATCGAAGCGGAAGACGGTTCGGAGGAGTTCGTTTTCGTCGCAGGCGGAATCCTCGAGATTCAGCCGGGCGTCGTGACCGTTCTTGCCGATACCGCCATTCGCGGCGCCGATCTGGACGAAGCGAAGGCCGAGCAAGCAAAGAAGCGCGCGGAAGAAGCGTTGCAGAACACGGGCTCGAACCTTGAATACGCGACCGCGCAAGCGGAACTCGCGTACGCAACGGCACAGCTCGCCGCCATTCAGCGTTTGCGCAAGCTTGGCTCGAAGCACTAAGCCAGCGCGCTTGTAGCGAATCGAAGAAAGCAGCCTCCGGGCTGCTTTTTTTATGGCGAGTCCGGGTTGCTTCCCGGCAAATCTGCATGACCGTTGTGCACCCGATTGCGGGTAACACTTGATGCCAGCGCCGCTTGCCACCGTGCAAAATAGCCTTCCAAACAGCCTACGTCCTTGAGGCTGCATATCTTGCACGGTCGATAGCGGAGACCCTTCGATGGCAACTCAACCGACGCAGGCCAGCGCGCAAGTCGAACCGCGTGACGGTCTTTCCTACGTCCGCGGCGTGACCGACACGCCCTTGAGCGACGCCACCGTTTCGCGCTTTCTTCTCGATACCGCGCGCCGCTTTCCCGGGCGTCCCGCTGTCGTGTTTCGTGAGCAGAACATCCGCTGGACCTGGCGTGAGTTCGCCGACGAGATCGACGTGCTTGCGAGCGGCTTGCTTGCGCTTGGCATCGAAGCAGGCGACCGCGTCGGCATCTGGTCGCCGAATCGCGCGGAATGGCTGCTGACGCAATTTGCGACGGCGCGCATCGGTGCCGTGCTGGTGAATATCAATCCGGCTTATCGGCTTGCCGAACTCGAATACGCACTGAACAAGGTCGGCTGCAAGGCGATCGTCGCGGCGGAGCAGTTCAAATCGTCGAAATATCTGGAGATGTTGCAGACGCTCGCGCCGGAGCTCGCCCATGCGCAACCGAACGCGCTAAATGCGGCGAAGCTGCCGGACCTGCGCGCCATCATCCGAATGGGCGAAGGCAAGACGCCCGGCATGCTCAACTTCGACGCGTTGATGGAAGAAGGCCGCGCGCTCGTCGATACCGCCAAGCTCGATGCGCTCGAAGCCAAACTCGCCGCCGACGAAGCGATCAACGTCCAGTTCACGAGCGGCACGACGGGCAATCCGAAGGGCGCGACGCTTACGCATCGGAACGTGGTGAACAACGCGCGCTATATCGCGATGGCCATGCGCCTCACCGAGAACGACTCGCTGTGCATTCCCGTGCCGCTTTACCACTGCTTCGGCATGGTGCTCGCGGTGCTGGCGTGCGTATCGACCGGCTGCGCGATGGTGTTCCCCGGCGAGGCATTCGATCCCGCCGCGACGCTCGCCGCCGTGCACGAGGAGCGTTGCACGGCGCTACACGGCGTGCCGACGATGTTTATCGCCGAACTCGATCATCCCGAGTTCGCGAATTACGACTTGAGCCGGCTGCGCACGGGCATCATGGCGGGCTCGCCGTGCCCCATCGAAACGATGAAGCGTGTGGTCTCCACCATGCATTTGGACGAGATCACCATCGCTTACGGCATGACGGAGACAAGTCCGGTTTCGTTTCAAAGCTCGACCACCGACCCGCTCGACAAACGCACGACCACTGTCGGGCGCGTTCAGCCGCATCTGGAGGTGAAGATCATCGGCCCGCTCGGCGAAATCGTGCCGGTCGGCCAGACGGGCGAACTGTGCACGCGCGGCTATTCGGTGATGAAAGGCTATTGGGGCGACGACGCAAAGACGCGCGAGGCAATCGTCGATGGCTGGATGCATACCGGCGACCTCGCGACGCTCGACGCCGAAGGGTACTGCAAGATCGTCGGACGCCTGAAGGACATGCTGATTCGCGGAGGCGAAAACGTCTATCCGCGCGAGATCGAGGAATTCTTGTTCCGCCATCCGAAGGTGCAGTCGGTGCAGGTGTTCGGCGTCCCGGATGAAAAGTATGGCGAAGAGGTGTGCGCCTGGGTCGTGCTGCGTCCGGGCGAGATCGCCAGCGCCGACGAGATCCGCGACTTTTGCCAAGGACAAATCGCGCACTACAAGATTCCGCGTTACATCCGGTTCGTCGACGAATTGCCGATGACGGTGACAGGCAAGGTCCAGAAGTTTGTGATGCGCGCGCAGATGATCGACGACCTGAAGCTTGCGGAAGCCAAAACGGCGTAATTGAAACGACGAAGGGAGCGCTATTAAGCGCTCCCTTCCTGTCATGGCACGAAACGTTCGGCGGCGAAACTCGCAACTAGCGCAAACGTTTGTGCAGGCGAAAAAAAAGCGGGCCTGGAGCCCGCTAAAAACCACACGCTACGGGGTTAGCGCGAGGAGACCAAAGGTGGGATTCGATTCAACGTCAAATCGACGAACGATCCCAACACTGATGTCCCTTTCAGAGATTCGCCCAAGGCGACCACCGGAAAACGCCGCATTTGCAACCGCGCGCCCGGACACATCCGTGTTGAAACCGTTTGAACAGATTGTGGGCGAATTGATTCTGACCCGCCGTAACAAAGTGTTTCAGGTTGTAACCCCCGTCCCATAAGGCTCTCGTTAAATTTTCGGTCGCGGATGCGTACAAAGCCGTGCAGATATTGTCAGTTATTAAGCTGATTTATTCGATCCGCTAAAACTCCCGGAGTTTTTCCGGTTATATGGGCCGCTGCGTTAATCGGCATTTTCCGGGAAAATCGAACGGGCGCACGTATGAAATCGATACTCATTCGGCCTGAACCGCCAAAACTTCCCGTAAAAGACGCACTTGGAGACTCGTATGACCATTGACGCCGCTCTGCTTCGCTACTACGCCACCGTCGCCGAAGCTTTTCCGCCGCTCGGTCCCGATGCCGACGCGAAGGCAGTGCGCGAGCGCTTCAGCGAAGTGGCGAAAGCCTACGCCCCGGCCCCGGACGAAACCATTTTCGTCGAGGACATCGAAATTCCGCTTGCCGGGCGCACGCTTGCCACGCGCATCTATAAGCCGAAGTCGGCGAACGGTCCGCTGCCGCTAATCGTCTACTTTCACGGCGGTGGCTGGGTGGTCGGCGATATCGAGACGCATGATGCGCTGGTCGCCCGCCTCGCGCGCGATTCGCAGTGCGCAGTCGCGAGCGTCGATTATCGGCTGGCGCCGGAGCATCCATTTCCCGCGCCTTGCGACGATGCCCTCGACGCGCTGATTTGGCTCGCCGAACATCGTTCGCGGCTTGGCTTCGCGACGGACCGGCTGGCTGTCGGTGGCGATAGCGCGGGTGCGCATCTCTCGGTGGTCGCGGCGCGCGGCGCGAACGAGCGCGTGGCCGGTCTCGTCAGTCTCCAGCTTCTGCTGTATCCGGTGATGCGGCGGCAATTCGAGAGCGCGAGCTGTCTTGCAAACGCGAACGGCCCCGGCCTCACCAACGACGAGATGAAGTGGTACTGGACTCAGTTCCTGTCCGGCGTGATGCCCGACGCCCATGATGTGCGCGCCTTTCCGCTCGCCGAGCCGTTCGAGCGGACGCCTGCGCCCGCGTTGATCGTCGCGGCAGCCTACGACCCGCTTTACGACGATGCCCACGAACTCAAGCGCTTCCTCGAAACCAACGGCGGCCGCGTCGAATTGATCGACGCTGCGGACATGACGCACGGCTTCGCCCGCATGCATCCGCGATCCGAAGCCGCGCTTGCCTGGCTGCGTCGAATCGGCGAGCGCGCGGGCGAGTGGTTGCGCGCCGCGCGCTGATCGTTCATTTGAGCCACTTGTCCACTACAGCCTGAAACTCGCCCGAACCGCGCGCGAGGTGCAACCACTGGTCGACATACTGCTGCCAGACGACATCACCGCGCGGCAGCAGATACGCCTTTTCGCCGAACTGGAACGGTTTGTCCGGATGCACGGTGCATAGGCCTGGATTGAGCTTCTGCTGAAGCAGCGTTTCCGAGGCATCGGTGACCATGACATCTGCCTTGCCGTCCAGAATCTGCTTGAAGATCGTGACGTTGTCCGGGTACTCAATCAATTGCGAATGCGGGAAGAACTGCTTGGCAAAGCGCTCGTTCGTGCCGCCGGGATTCACGATCGTGCGCACGTTCGGCTGATCGATCTGTTCGACGGTCTGATACTTGTCCACGGCATCGCAGCGAACAATTGGCGTTTTGCCGTCCTCCATATATGGCGCGGTGAAGAAGGCGCGCTTCTGCCGGTCGAGTGTCGTCGATACGCCGCCGACCGCGATATCGCACTTGTCGATGAAATCGTTCATCAGGTTCGACCACGAAGTCTTCACGTATTCCGCCTTGGCGCCAAGCGACTTCGCGAGGCTTTCCGCCAGGTCGATGTCGATGCCTTCGAACTGTCCGTCCGTACGCAGGAACGTGTACGGCTTGTAGTCGCCGGTCGTGCAGACGCGCAGCGTGTGGCGCCCGAGGATGTCGTCGAGCCGCGTGGGCGGCGCGACGGGCGGCGGAGGCGCGGGCACGGTGCCGACACTTCCCGCTTGCACCGTTTGAGCAAGTGCGGTGGTGGACATCGACCCGGCAAAGACGGCGATTGCGACACTAATGGACGTTAAAAAAAACGCGCGTTTCATCGATTCTCCGTGTTCTATTCGTATTGGTTGCCGCCGTCGATCATAACGAGCGCGCGTGAGTCTGAACATCACTCACAGCCGCCGATGACGCGCGCATCGTCCGGTAGAATGGACGATTCCTCGCATTCAGCATCGAGCGCCGTGGCCCACACTCTTCTGAACGACACCTTTCTGCGCGCGCTCTTGCGGCAGCCGACCGAATACACGCCGATCTGGTTAATGCGTCAGGCCGGGCGCTATCTGCCCGAGTACAACGCCACGCGCGCACGCGCCGGCAGTTTCCTCGGTCTTGCGAAGAATCCCGATTACGCCACCGAAGTGACGCTTCAGCCGCTCGAACGTTATCCGCTCGACGCGGCGATCCTCTTCTCCGACATCCTCACCATTCCCGACGCAATGGGCCTCGGGCTGAACTTCGTGCAAGGCGAAGGTCCGCGTTTCGAACGCACGGTGCGCACCGAAGACGACGTAAAGCGCTTGGCCGTGCCGGACCTCGACGCCACGCTGCGCTATGTCACGGACGCCGTCGGCCAGATTCGCCGCGCGCTCACCGACGCGGAAGGCCGTCAGCGGGTACCGCTCATCGGCTTCTCGGGTAGTCCGTGGACGCTTGCGTGCTACATGGTGGAAGGCGGCGGCTCGGACGATCATCGCACCGTGAAATCGATGGCTTATTCGCGGCCCGATCTCATGCACCGCATTCTCGATGTGAACGCGCAAGCGGTTGTCGCGTATCTCAACGCCCAGATCGAAGCCGGCGCGCAGGCGGTCATGATCTTCGATACCTGGGGCGGCGCACTCGCCGACGGCGCGTATCAACGCTTCTCGCTCGACTACATCGCGAAGGTCGTTGCAGGCCTCAAGCGCGAGCACGACGGCGCGCGGGTCCCGGTTATTACGTTCACGAAGGGCGGCGGGTTGTGGCTTGAGCAGATCGCGTCAATCGGCGTGGATGCTGTCGGGCTGGACTGGACAGTGAACCTCGGCGCGGCGCGCGAGAAAGTGGGCGCTCGCGTGGCGTTGCAGGGCAATATCGATCCGAGCGTGCTGTTTGCGCCGCCCGAGGCGATTCGTGCCGAAGCGCGTGGTGTGCTGGAAAGCTTCGGCAATCATCCGGGACACGTCTTCAATCTCGGCCACGGCATTTCGCAGTTCACGCCGCCCGAACACGTTGCCGAGCTGGTCGATGAAGTCCATTCGCACAGCCGGGCGATGCGCGCGGCCACGTTGGTACGCTAAGCGGTATGTTGCAGTGCAGCGCGATACGGTCGGGTGCAGCGTTTTAGAAATTGTCGGATTTGTCTGAAACGCCCGCCCTTGGTGGGATCGAAAGATGTCAAGACAGCAGTTATACACATTTTGTACGTTGCGGCGCGCCATCAGACATATCGCCATCCGCGATCAATTAAATGTCGCTATTTGTTGCGTAAGTGCCTGTTTGCATTAATGTTTGTTGTGGTCTGCCCGAAATGTGGGCCGACGCACATAAGTGATTGGCGACACGGTTTGCGGCAGCCCGTAATGCACTTCTCAACAAAGTTATCCACAGGCCTGTGGAAAGCATCGGAAATCTAAAAATAATCTTCGGTTTACCAGCGATTCTGATGTTTTACTTTAAGTTCGTCGCGCGAAGCCTGATGTCATTGTCGGAAAGCCCGCCGTGGCTTGCCGAAAGGCGTCGCGTGGCATGAGCGGCCTCTATGTACGCGTCGCTATCGATCAGCCGATGTCCGTGCTGTTCGATTACGTCTATCAACTCGACGTCGAGCCTGTGGTCGGCTCGTTGGTGCAGGTGCCGTTCGGGCGGCGCGACGTCGTTGGGCTCATCTGCGAGATCGCGACCTCAACCGACGTCCCCGCCGACAAACTGCGCCACGTAAGCGCCATCTGCGATGCCTGCGCGCCGCTTTCCGCCGAATGGATCGGGCTCGCGACGTTCGCGGCGGAATACTATCAACGCGGGCTCGGCGAAGTTGCGCTGCCCGCTTTGCCGCAAGCTCTACGCGACGCATCGCGCTGGAACCGCCTATTCGCGGTCGAGCCGCGTTACCGCATGCTGGCAGCCGGACGAGCCGAACTTCCGGGTGCCTTGCCCGCGCGGGCGAGCGCGTTGCGGCGGCTGGCGGAAGCGCTGGGATCGAGCGAGACGCTGGGTTTGTCCGAAGCGCGCGCCGTACATCCCAAGGCAAGCGCGACTTTCGACGAATGGCTGACGCGCGGCTGGATCGAAAGCGTTGAAGACGCATCGCCGGCGGATCACGCGCCGACGCTCGCGGCGACCGAAGCGCCGCCGCGCCTGACCGACGAGCAACGCGAAGCCGTCGATGCCATCGCGAGCGCGCAAGGCTTCGCGCCTTTTCTGCTGCACGGCGTGACGGGCAGCGGCAAGACCGAGGTGTATCTGCACGCGCTTGCCGCGCTGCTCGCCAGACAAGCGGATGCGCAGGCGCTCGTGCTCGTGCCCGAAATCAACCTGACACCGCAGTTCGAGACGGCGTTCCGCAATCGTTTTTCGATGCTTGCGCCCGGTTCCATCGTCACGATGCACAGCGGTCTTGCCGAGGGCGAACGCGCCCGCAACTGGCTCGCGGCACACACGGGAAGCGCGCGCATCGTGCTTGGCACGCGCCTCGCGATCCTCGCGTCGCAGCCAAAACTGGCGATGATCGTCGTCGATGAAGAGCATGACCCGGCGTACAAGCAGCAAGAAGGGTTGCGTTATTCCGCGCGCGATCTGGCCATCTATCGGGCGAAGCAGCTTGGTATTCCCGTCGTGCTCGGGTCGGCGACGCCATCGCTCGAAACCTGGTGGCAGGCGGAGCAGGGCCGCTACACGCGCCTGACGCTCAAGCGCCGCGCCGTCGCTGATGCGGCGTTGCCAAGCGTGCGGCTCATCGATCTCGAAGAGGAAAGGCAGCGCGGGCGCGCGTCCGTGGAAGGCTTGTCGGGCCCGCTCATCGCAGCGCTGAAGGCGCGTCTGGAGCGCGGCGAGCAGAGTCTCGTGTTCCTGAATCGGCGCGGCTATGCGCCGATTCTGTCGTGCGACGCCTGCGGCTGGGTCGCGGGCTGTCCGCGATGCAGCGCCTACGCCGTGCTCCACAAGCCCGAGCGCGCGTTGCGCTGTCACCATTGCGGCTGGGAATCGCGCATTCCAAAGGCATGCCCGGAATGCGGCAACATCGATATCGCGCCAATGGGACGCGGCACGCAACGCGTGGAGGAAACACTCGCGAGCGTGGTTCCCGGTGCACGGGTGTTGCGCATCGACGCGGACAGCACGCGGCGCAAGGGCAGCGCGCAGGCGCTTTTCTCGAATGTCCATGCGGGCGAGGTCGATATTCTCGTCGGCACGCAGATGATTGCGAAGGGCCACGACTTCCGCCGTGTGACGCTCGTGGGTGTCCTGAACGCCGACACCGCGCTTTTTTCTCACGACTTTCGCGCAAGCGAACGGCTTTTCGCGCAACTGACGCAGGTGAGCGGCCGCGCGGGTCGCGCCGGACTTCCCGGCGAAGTGATGATTCAGACGCGATATCCGCGTCACGCGCTGTATCAGGCGTTATCGCGGCAGGACTACGTGGGATTCGCCAACGCGACGCTCGCGGAACGTCGCGACGCGCGTCTGCCGCCATTCGTCTATCAGGCCATGCTGCGCGCGGAAGGCCGCACGCTCGAGGCGGCGCTGGCGTTTCTCGGGCAGGCGGCGGCCGCCTTCGCGCCCTTGCCGGGCGCGGACCGCGTGACGGTCTACGATGCCGTGCCGCTGACCATCGTGAAAGTGTTCAACGTGCACCGCGCGCAATTGCTGCTCGAAAGCAGCTCGCGGGCTGCGCTTCAATCCGCCCTGCGCGCGTGGCAACCGGCGTTGCGCGCGCTGAAGGGCGTACTGCGCTGGAACGTGGAAGTGGATCCGCTGGACGTCTAATACTCGGCGCGCGTGGCGCTTCCAGATGCGGATTCGAGGTCGTCGTGCAGATCGTCCGAACGGCCTACATGCGGCGATGCGCCTCGCACAAACAAGACGACGCACACTGCGAACATCACCCAAACGCTGGCTATCACCATCCAAGTGCTCATGCTCGTTATTCTCCGAGAGCCCCGCGGTGGTCCTCCGCGGAATGTGGCGCCGACGGCGCGCATGGCGTTTATATCGGCTGCACTCGGGCAATTACTTAGGGCATGTCCCAAAATAAAAACGCCTAGGGAAACTACTAGGTGATTTCCGCCAATGTCCGCGCGGCGTTGCATCGCGCAAAGCCTTGTCCCACAAGGGTTCCAACATGGTGCAACCCTCTCGAAATTGTCGGTTGCACCTTTTATTTCAGCGGAGTACGATTCGCCAACTTTTAGGTCTACGGCCGGGTGAGCACGTCCGGCAAACGAAGGAATCATGGCGAGCACAACCCTTGGCGTCAAAGTCGACGATCTGCTGCGTTCACGGCTCAGAGATGCCGCGACCCGGCTCGAGCGCACTCCTCACTGGCTCATCAAGCAGGCGATCTTTGCCTATCTGGAGCGTATCGAGCATGGTCAGCTTCCGCCGGAACTCTCGGGCACGAACGGCTCGGGCGAACCCGGCGAGACCGTAGCCGTCGAGGGCGATGACGACAGCGCGCCGCAACCTTTCCTCGATTTCGCGCAGAACGTGCAACCGCAGTCGGTGTTGCGCGCGGCGATCACGGCGGCGTATCGTCGCCCGGAACCCGAATGCGTGCCGTTCCTGATCGGACAAGCGCGCTTGCCGGCCAGCGTTTCCGCCGATACCGAAAAGCTCGCGACCAGACTCGTCGAAGCCTTGCGCGCGAAGAGCACGGGCGGCGGCGTGGAAGGGTTGATCCACGAGTTCTCGCTGTCGAGTCAGGAAGGCGTTGCGCTGATGTGTCTCGCCGAAGCGCTGCTGCGCATTCCCGACCGCGCGACCCGCGACGCGCTCATCCGCGACAAGATCAGCAAGGGCGACTGGCGTTCGCACATGGGCCAGGCGCCGTCGCTGTTTGTGAATGCGGCGACGTGGGGCTTGATGATCACCGGCAAGCTCGTCACGACGAATAGCGAGGCCGGTTTGTCGTCGGCGCTGACGCGCATGATCGGCAAAGGCGGCGAGCCGCTGATCCGCAAGGGTGTGGACATGGCGATGCGCCTCATGGGCGAGCAGTTCGTCACCGGCGAGACCATCTCCGAAGCGCTCGCGAACAGTCGCAAGTTCGAGGCGCGCGGTTTCCGCTATTCCTACGACATGCTGGGCGAAGCCGCGACCACCGAGGAAGACGCGCAGCGTTACTACGCTTCCTACGAGCAGGCGATTCACGCTATCGGCAAGGCGGCGGGCGGGCGCGGCATCTACGAAGGCCCGGGCATCTCGATCAAGCTCTCGGCGCTGCATCCGCGTTATTCGCGTTCGCAGCAGGAACGCACCATGAGCGAACTGCTGCCGCGCGTGCGCGCGCTGGCGCTGCTCGCGCGTCGTTACGACATTGGCCTGAACATCGACGCGGAAGAAGCGGATCGCCTTGAAATCTCGCTCGATCTGCTCGAAGCGCTGTGCTTCGACCCGGCGCTCGCGGGCTGGAACGGCATCGGCTTCGTGGTGCAGGGTTATCAGAAACGCTGCCCGTTCGTGATCGATTACCTGATCGACCTGGCGCGTCGCAGCCGGCATCGGCTGATGATTCGTCTCGTGAAGGGCGCGTATTGGGATACCGAAATCAAGCGCGCGCAAGTGGACGGCCTCGAAGGCTATCCGGTTTATACGCGCAAGATTTATACGGACATCTCGTATCTTGCTTGCGCGAAAAAACTGCTGGGCGCGCCGGATGCCGTCTATCCGCAGTTCGCGACGCACAACGCGTTCACGCTGTCGGCTATCTATCACCTCGCGGGACAGAATTACTATCCCGGCCAGTACGAGTTTCAGTGCCTGCACGGCATGGGCGAACCGCTCTATGAAGAAGTCACGGGCCGCGACAAGCTGAACCGGCCATGCCGCGTATATGCGCCGGTCGGCACGCACGAAACGCTGCTCGCGTATCTCGTGCGGCGTCTACTCGAAAACGGCGCGAACACGTCGTTCGTGAATCGTATTGCCGATGAATCCATCCCCGTGAAGGAGCTCGTCGAAGACCCGATCGACGAAGCGCAGAAGATCGTGCCGCTCGGCGCGCCGCACGCGAAGATTCCGCTGCCGCGTCAGTTGTACGGGGACGAGCGGCCCAATTCGATGGGTCTGGACTTGTCGAACGAGCATCGCCTGGCGTCGCTGTCGTCGGCGTTGCTCGCGAGCGCGAATCATCAGTGGCGCGCCGAGCCGATGCTCGAAGGCGACGATCCGCACAACGGCGTCGCACGCGACATTCGCAATCCCGCCGATCTGCGCGATCTCGTCGGCACGGTGGTGGAAGCGTCGAAGGAACAAGTCGGCGCCGCGATCGCCAACGCCGTGGCCGCCGCGCCGATCTGGCAAGCGACGCCCGTCGATGACCGCGCCGACTGCCTCACGCGCGCCGCCGACTTGCTCGAAGCGCAGATGCACACGCTGATGGGCCTCGTCGTGCGCGAAGCGGGCAAGTCGCTGGCGAACGCGGTATCGGAGATTCGCGAGGCTATCGACTTCCTGCGCTATTACTCCGCACAGATTCGCGAGGAATTTTCGAACGACACGCATCGTCCGCTCGGACCGGTGGTCTGCATCAGCCCGTGGAACTTCCCGCTCGCGATTTTCATGGGTCAGGTCGCGGCGGCGCTCGCGGCTGGCAATCCGGTGCTCGCGAAGCCAGCCGAGCAAACGCCGCTGATCGCCGCGCAAGCCGTGCGCATTCTGCGCGAAGCGGGCGTGCCGCCGGGCGCCGTGCAACTGTTGCCGGGCAACGGTGAAACCGTGGGCGCAGCGCTCGTCGCCGACCCGCGCACGCGCGCCGTGATGTTCACCGGCTCGACCGAAGTCGCGCGCCTCATCAACAAGACGCTGTCCGAACGGCTCGATCCGGACGGCCGCCCGATTCCGCTCATCGCCGAAACCGGCGGCCAGAACGCGATGATCGTCGATTCCTCGGCGCTTGCGGAACAGGTCGTCGCGGACGTCATGCAGTCGTCGTTCGACTCGGCGGGTCAACGCTGCTCGGCGCTACGCGTTCTTTGTCTGCAAGACGATGTCGCGGATCGCACGCTCGAAATGCTGACCGGCGCGATGAAGCAACTCGCGGTGGGCAATCCTGACCGGCTGTCGGCGGATGTCGGTCCCGTGATCGATGCCGACGCGAAGCGCGGCATCGACGCGCACGTTGCGCAGATGCGCGAGAAGGGCCGCAAGGTCGTGCAACTGCCGCTGCCGGACGGTTGCGCGCAAGGCACATTCGTGCCGCCGACGCTGATCGAACTCGACGGCATCGACGAACTCAAGCGCGAGGTCTTCGGCCCGGTGCTTCATGTGGTGCGTTACCGCCGTTCGTCTCTTGATAAACTCCTCGACCAAATTCGGTCGACCGGTTATGGACTGACGCTTGGCATCCATACGCGGATCGACGAAACCATCGCGCATGTCATCTCGCGCGCGCACGTGGGCAACATCTACGTGAACCGCAATGTGATCGGCGCGGTGGTCGGCGTGCAGCCGTTCGGCGGGGAAGGTTTGTCGGGCACGGGTCCGAAGGCGGGCGGCGCGTTGTACTTGCAGCGCTTGCTGGCCAAGCGTCCCACTGGATTGCCGAAGTCGCTGGCAAGCGCGCTCGTGGTGGACAAGGCGGCATCCGCCGATGCCCCGACCGCCGCTCTCACGGCGCTGCGCGACTGGTCCATCGGCGAACGCGATCCGCAGACTGCGGCGCGTTGCGACGGTTATCTGCAACACGTGCTCGCAGGCGCGACGGCCGTGCTGTCCGGTCCGACCGGCGAGCGCAACACGTACACGCTCGGCGCGCGCGGCACGGTGCTGTGCGTGGCGGCAACCCCGAGCGGCGCGCGGGCGCAGTTTGCCGCCGTGCTGGCAACGGGCAACAAGGCGCTGTTCGCCGGTTCGGCTGGCGAGCAGTTGGCGGCGTCGCTGCCGGCATCGCTCAAGCCGTATGCCGCAGTCAGGAAAGACGCGGCGGCGGAGTTCGACGCCGTGCTGTTCGAAGGCGACAGCGATGAACTGTTGTCGCTCGTGAAGGAAGTCGCGAAGCGCCCGGGACCGATCGTATCGGTGCAGGGCGTGGCGGCGGGAACATTCGCCGATGCTGATCATGACGGCGAAGACTATGCGCTCGAACGTCTGCTGACGGAACGCTCGGTGAGCGTGAACACGGCGGCGGCGGGCGGCAATGCGAATTTGATGACGATCGGTTGAGAAGTATCCTCTCGCGCTCGATTCAAACAAACGGCAGCAGGCACGGCGATCCCGGCGACGAGCTGCCATTCACACTGGTACTAGGAGAAGCTATGAAGCACACGATGAACAAGCTGGCAGCCGCCCTGACGCTCGCCGGCCTGTCGCTCGCGGGGACTGCGTTCGCGCAAACAGCAGAAGATGTGAAGGTCGGCTTCGCCGGGCCGATGACCGGTGCGCAGGCGCACTACGGCAAGGATTTCCAGAACGGCATCACGCTCGCGGTCGAGGACTTCAACGCCACGAAGCCGGTGATCGGCGGCAAGCCGGTTCGCATCGTGCTCGATTCGGCGGACGATCAGGCCGACCCGCGCACGGGCACGACCGTCGCGCAGAAGCTCGTCGACGACGGCATCAAGGGCATGCTCGGCCACTTCAACTCGGGCACGACCATTCCGGCATCGCGCATCTATGCGAATGCCGGCATCCCCGAAATCGCGATGGCAACCGCGCCGGAGTACACCACGCAAGGCTTCAAGACGGCCTTCCGCATGATGACGTCCGACACGCAGCAAGGCTCGGTCGCGGGCGAGTTCGCGGTGAAGACGCTGAAAGTGAAGAAGATCGCCATCGTCGATGACCGCACGGCTTACGGCCAGGGTCTCGCCGACCAGTTCGAGAAGGCAGCGAAAGCGTCGGGCGGCAATATCGTCGTGCGCGAATTCACGAACGACAAGGCTGTCGACTTCAAGGCGATTCTGACCAAGATCAAGTCGTCGAATCCTGACCTCGTCTACTACGGCGGCGCGGATTCGCAAGCCGCGCCGATGGCCAAGCAAATGAAGACGCTTGGCTTTCGTGCACCGCTGATGGCGGGCGAGATGGTCAAGACCGACACCTTCATCAAGATCGCGGGCGACGCGGCCGATGGCACGGTGGCATCGCTTGCCGGCCTGCCGATGGACCAGATGCCTGGCGGCGCGGACTACACGGCGAAGTACAAGAAGCGCTTCAACGAAGACGTAGAGACGTACTCGCCGTACGCCTACGACGGCGCAATGGCCATGTTCAACGCAATGAAGGCGGCCAACTCGACGGACCCGGCAAAGTATCTGCCGCTGCTTGCCAAGACCGACATGCAAGGCGTGACCACGAAGCATCTGGCGTACGACTCGAAGGGCGATCTGAAAAACGGCGGTATCACGCTGTATAAGGTCGTTGGCGGGAAGTGGACGACGCTGCAGAGCGTGGGTGGGAAGTAAGGTTTAGTGGCTGTTTTGGATGGCCCGGTCGTGTGCGACCGGGCCGTTTTCGTTTGGACGGGGCTAACCGGCTGAACCAGCCCTCAGCGCTTCCCCTGCTCCCGAATCTGTTCGAGCGTCGCGCCCGGCGTGCTCTGATCCGCCGGAATCCGAATCTCGATCACCGCGGGCAATCCCGAACTCACAGCGCGCTCGAACGCCGGCATGAACTGCTCCGTCGATTCGACCCGCTCGCCGTGCGCCCCGAACGCGCGCGCATAAGCCGCGAAGTCGGGGTTCGTCAGCCCCGTGCCATGGACCCGATGCGGGTAGTGCCGCTCCTGATGCATGCGGATCGTGCCGAACTGCCCGTTGTTCACGACCACGAAAATCACCGGCAGCTGGTACTGCATCGCCGTGGCGAGTTCGTGGCTCGACATCATGAAGCAGCCATCGCCCGCGAACGCGATCACCGTGCGCTGCGGATACAGCGACTTCGCCGCGATGGCCGCAGGCACGCCGTAACCCATCGCACCGCTCGTCGGCGCAACTTGCGAGCGGAAGTGCCGATACGAATAATGCCGATGCAGCCAGGTCGCGTAATTGCCCGCGCCGTTGGTGAGAATCGCGTCTTCGGGCAGGCGCTCCGAAAGCGTGCGCATGATCTCGCCGAGCTGGACATCGCCGAGCATGGGGCGCGGCTTGCGCCATTCGAGATACACGGCGTGCGCCGTCTCGGCGCTGCCCGACCACGCGATCTGCGCGGGCGGTTCGAGCGCGGCGAGCATCGACGCAATCTCGGGCATGCCGGAGACGATCGGCAGATCGGCGCTATACACGCGGCCCAGTTCCTCCGCGCCCTGATGCACGTGAATCAGCGTCTGCTTCGTCTTAGGGATGTCGAGCAGCGTGTAGCCGCCCGTCGTCGATTCACCCATGCGCGGGCCGAGAACGAAGAGCACGTCCGCTTCGCGCACGCGCGCGGCCAGCGCCGGATTGATGCCGAGCCCGACATCGCCCGCGTAATTCGGATGCTCATTATGCAGCGTGTCCTGATAGCGGAACGCGCATCCCGCCGGCAACTGCCAGCGCTCGATGAAGCGCGCGAAGTCCTGCGTCGCCTCGGCGGTCCAGCCGCTGCCGCCCGCGATCACGAACGGCGTCTTCGCATTGGCGAGCAGTTCGCGCACGCGCTCGATCTGCGCCTGCGACGGCGCCGCCGCGACGCGCTGATAGCGCGGCACGGGCGCCGCCGCGTCGCACGCTTCGGTCAGCATGTCTTCGGGCAACGCCAGCACGACCGGGCCGGGACGTCCCGCCGTCGCGACATGGAACGCGTGGCTCAGATACTCCGGCACGCGGCGCGGATCGTCGATTTGCGCGACCCACTTCGCCATCTGCCCGAACATGCGCCGATAGTCGATTTCCTGAAACGCCTCGCGATCCATGTGGTCCCGCGCGCATTGGCCGATGAGCAGGATCATCGGCGTCGAGTCCTGGAAAGCGGTGTGCACGCCGATGGACGCGTGCGTCGCGCCCGGCCCGCGCGTGACGATAGCCACGCCCGGACGCCCCGTCAGCTTGCCGACCGCCTCGGCCATGTTTGCCGCGCCGGCTTCGTGGCGGCAGACGATCGTCTGAATCTGGCTGGTTTCGTCGTGCAGCGAATCCAGGACGGCGAGAAAGCTCTCGCCCGGCACGCAGAACACGCGTTCGATACCGTGATGAACGAGCGCATCGACAACCAGACGCGCGCCGGTGGTCTGGCCATGAGAAGCGGATGCCATGCGAACAAGTCTCCTTTGTCAGTGAGCATCGGTGAGCCCGGGTTTCGAGCCGCAGACCGTAGCTTACGCCGCTGGATGGGACTCTGGCTGATGCAGTCCGGCCGCCTTGGCGCGCGACGCGCCTGCCGCCGCGCGCCTCACAGCGGACAAACCGCCAAGCGACATCTCTCGTCCCGTCGCGTCGATCGTGCCAGACCGGCATTTTTTCCCGCATGACGCGCGACGCAATCCGCACGGCCGGGTTGTTTCCATCAGTCGAAATACCCCTCTTTCACACCCTTTATCCAGCGATAGGCCCGAAGTGATCTTCGCAATAATGGCTTCACTGAAAAGCGGGCACGGAAATAACCAAAGGGTGCTCGCCTCGCAAATATCGCTGCATCTATCCTCATCGGGGGCCAGTTTGAACATTCGTAAATTCATCGGCGCGAACAGTCGTGACGCTCTGCGCCAGGTCCGTGAAGCGCTCGGACCCGATGCCGTGGTGTTGTCCAACCGCACGCTCGACGATGGATCGGTGGAAATCGTCGGTGTCGCGGATAGCGATCTCGCTTCGATCTCGCCCGCGAAGGCCGCACGCGAACAAGCAGCCGCCGCGCCGTTCGCCAGCGCCACGCCGCGCGCCGCGCTTGCACAAGCCGCAGCCGCCGCGATGAAGCAGCAGGCCGCCGCTCCCAGCTCTCCGATGAACCCTTACGCCAGCGGCGATGTTTTCTCCTCCGTCTTCGGCAACACCGCCGACGCCGACGATTTCGACGAGCAAGCCGACGAAGAGCGCATGGAAGCACCGCGCACGATGGCCGATTCCAATCCGTGGTTGATCGAACATGCGCGCCGTATCGCGCAACAGGCTTCGGTGCCGTCGAACCGGCCGCTGACGCCGTCTGCCGCAATTGCACGCGGCATGGGCGTGCCGGTATCGGTCAAGGCAGCCGACGCACCGCGCCAGCAAGCGCCGCGTGCACAAGCCGCCGCGCAGCCGGTTGCCGCCGCGCCTGCCGCACCCGCTGCGCAAGCGCACGCAAAGATCGAAACGCCCGACTGGGCGCGTGAAGCCGCGCAAGTCGCCGCACGCCGCGCCGCACAGAAGATCAACGCAGCACCGCAAGCCGCCGACGAAGCGCCGGCCGCATCGGGCAATTTCGAAGGCTTGCCGGCTAATGCCGCAGCCGTCGTGACCGAAGCCATCCGCACGCGCATGGAGCAAGTCGTCAACGAAACGGTGATGAACGAACTCTCGTCGATGCGCGAGATGATGGAAGAGCACTTCTCGGGTTTGCTGTGGGGCGACCGCCAGCGCCGCAACCCGACCAACTCGGCCTTGACCAAGCGCCTCTTCGCCGCCGGTTTCTCCGCGCAACTCGTGCGCATGGTGATCGACAACATGCCGTCGATGGAGAACGTGGAAAACGCGCTCGAATGGGTGCAGCAAGTTCTCGAATCGAATCTGCCGGTGATGCCGAGCGAAGACGCGTTGATGGAACGCGGCGGCGTGTTCGCGCTGATGGGCCCGACGGGCGTCGGCAAGACGACGACCACGGCAAAGCTCGCGGCGCGCTGCGTGATGCGCTTCGGCGCCAGCAAGGTCGCGCTCCTGACGACGGACAGCTACCGGATCGGCGCGCATGAACAACTGCGCATCTTCGGCAAGATTCTCGGCGTCTCGGTGCACGCGGTAAAGGACGGCGCTGACCTGCAACTCGCGCTCTCCGAACTGCGCAACAAACATATCGTGCTGATCGACACGATCGGCATGAGCCAGCGCGATCGCACGGTCTCCGACCAGATCGCGATGCTGTGCGGCACGGGTCAGCCGGTGCAACGCTTGTTGCTGCTGAACGCCACGAGCCACGGCGACACGCTCAACGAAGTCGTGCAGGCTTACAAGAGTGCGCCGGACCAGCCGCCGCTCGCGGGCTGCATTCTGACCAAGCTCGACGAGGCGACCAACCTCGGCAGCGTGCTCGATACGGTCATCCGCTACAAGCTGCCGGTGCATTACGTATCGACCGGTCAGAAGGTGCCGGAGAACTTGTACGTCGCAACCAAGCGTTTCCTCATCAAGAGCGCGTTCTGCATTCCGCGCGATGGCTCGCCTTTCGTGCCGCAAGACGACGATGTGCCGGCGCTTCTGTCCGCACTGTCCGCACGCGCCACGACCGAACTGCATGGAGTCCATTTTGGATAAGTTCGTGCTCGATCAGGCTGAAGGCCTGAGAAGGCTGCTGACGCGCGCCAGTTCTCGCGTGGTGGCTGTAGTGGGCGGACCGGCGGGCATCGGTTGCACGTCGGCGGTAGTGAACCTCGGCGCGGCGTTGTCCGTGCATGGCAAGGATGTGCTCGTCATCGACGAGCGGCATAACGCGGGCTCGGTCAGCCGCATGGCGGGTGTGGATGGCGCGGGCGCGCTCTCGGCGGTGATGTCCGGCCGTCGCGAACTGCAGGATGTCGCGGTGCGCACGCCGATGGGTTTTTCGCTGATCGCCGCACCGCGCGATGAACGTATCAGCCACGACGCGGCGCAAGCACGCGCGCTGCTCGACGGCCCCGCGGATATCGTGCTGATCGATGCGCAACTCGATCGTAATGGCGCGCTCTCGTCGCTCGCGGCGCAGGCGCATGACTTTCTGATAGTGACGCGGGTAGCCGCGTCGGCGATCACCGAGGCGTATGCGTGCATGAAGCGCTTGCACTACGCCCACGCGATCGGCCAGTTCCGCGTGCTGATGAATCACGTGCAGGACGCAGCCGATGCAGCGGTCGCGTTCGACAACCTCTCGGGTGTCGCGAGCCGTTATCTGGCCGTTTCGCTCGTGCAGGCAGGGTATGTGTCCGAGGATGCGCGCGTCGCTCGGGCGAGGGAGCTCTCTCGGTGTGCGGTGGAAGCGTTTCCGGCTACGGCCGCGGCGCGCGACTACCGCTACATCGCAGCCGAGCTGCTGCACTGGCCGATGCGTCCCGCGCCGTTTTCGCGCGGCGACGAAGCGAGCCAGTACGACGCGCACATTCCGGTTGGCGAGTCTGGTGAAAGCGGACGGAAAGCGGCGCACCGAGCGGCGGCGTTTTCCGATCATGCAATGAGCAGCACGGCGTCGATGTGATATTGAAAGGTGAACAGGATGTATAACGCCCAAGGCAAACTCTCGCAGTCCGACGTGCTTACGAAATATGCGCCGCTCGTTCGCCGCCTCGGACTCCAGCTCGTCGCCAAGATGCCGGCGAGCGTCGATCTCGACGATCTGATCCAGGCCGGCATGATTGGCCTCCTCGATGCGGCTAGCCGCTACAAGGAAGATCAGGGCGCCCAGTTCGAAACCTACGCAAGTCAGCGTATTCGCGGCGCCATGCTCGACGAGTTGCGCGCCAACGACTGGTTGCCACGCAGCATGCGCAAGACATCGCGCGAAGTGGAGTCGGCGGTACACAAGGTGGAACAGAACCTTGGCCGTTCGGCCAGCGAGACCGAAGTCGCCGAGCACATGAAGATGCCGCTCGACGAGTATCAGTCGATGCTGCAGGACTTGCACGGCAGCCAGTTGATCTATTACGAAGACTTCGACCGCTCGGCGGACGACGAGCCGTTCCTCGACCGTTACTGCGTCGATCGTTCGGACCCGCTGTCGGCGCTTCTGGACGACAGTCTGCGCGGCGCGCTGATCGAAGCCATCGACAAGTTGCCGGAGCGCGAGAAGCTGCTCATGAGCTTGTACTACGAGAAGGGCCTCAACCTGCGCGAAATCGGCGCGGTGATGGAAGTGAGCGAGTCGCGCGTGTGCCAGTTGCATAGCCAGGCCGTGGCGCGTTTGCGTGCGAAGCTGCGGGAACAGTCGTGGACTAGCGTCGAGGCTTGAGTTCCGAGTTGTAGAGGCGCGCGAAGCCCCGAACCGGGGCCGCGCGCTTTTTGCTTTTGCCTTTGCAAAGGCGCTCGAATGCGCGCGGATGGGCTCAATGCATCTCGAAGTCGCGCGCCTCGGCGAACACCGTCTTGCCTTCGCCGAGACTCTTTGCGCGATACATCGCGCGATCCGCGGCTCTCAGCACGGCGGTGATATCGGCGTCATGCGCTTCTGCCGCGCTCGACAGCAAGCAGGCGCCGATACTCGCCGATACGCTCACTGGCCGCTCCTGCACCAGCGTGAGGTCGGCGAGCGCCGAATGGATGCCATCGGTGAGCGTGAGCACCGCGCTGCGATCGCGCATGTTGCGCGCGAGCACGACGAACTCGTCGCCGCCCAGCCGCGCGATGGTGTCGGTCTTGCGCATGCGCCGTGCAAGCAATTGCGCGAACGACTGCAACAGCACGTCGCCGACCGCGTGACCGTAGGTATCGTTCACGCCCTTGAAGCCGTCGAGGTCGATCAGTAGCAGTGCGCTGGTATTCGCGTCGGCGGCTTCGGGCGCGGACATCGCGCGATTCACGGTTTGTTCGAGCGCGTAACGGTTATAGAGGCCCGTGAGCGGGTCTGTCGATGCCTGCCGCGCCAGCACGCGATTCGCGCTGCCAAGCCTGTCGACCAGCACACTCAGATACACCGACGCGCCCAGCACGCTCAGCGCGAGCCCGAGCGCGGCGGCGCGGTTTGCCACCCACCACGGTTGCCACAACGCCAGCGCGACGATCGCGACGAGCGCCATCGCGCACGAAATGGCGAGCGTGCGCTTGCCGTAGCGGCATCCCGAGCCGATCAGAAACCAGAACACCACCCACAGCAGCGGCAAGGCGAGCGTGCCGCAGAGAAAGAGCATGGCGCCGAGCAACGCCTGATCGAGGATAGTGGTGATGACGAGCCGGACGTTGGACAGCGCCATCATCCGGCTGACGAGCAATAGTGTGATTGCACCGTAGGACACGTAGAGCGCGATCAACCGCGTGATCAGCGACGCGTTGGCCGAAGGGTGCCGCCACGCATACACCGCATAAGCCAGCAGAACTGCCGCTCCCATCCCGATACGCAGCATGGCTTGCTCGCGTTCGGGATTCCGGTTGCCGGACCATGCGAAGGCATAGGCCCGGCGTGCCGGTTGATGCGCCTGCTCCATACTGAACCCCTGGTGGTGATTTCTTGCTGTTATGGTCTTTTGCGCGTGTCTTTGCTGTCGCGCTTTTGTCTTATTGCGGCCCCGTCGCGATGTTCGTCTCCGACGACTGGTATTTTGCAACGTTTTGCCAAGCTGCTGTGAATCGTGTAAGAACGCATCTCGGACAGATGATTAACGGCGTTTTCTGCGGATGCTTCAGTGCTATGAGCGACGACTTTTCTCTCGCTGGCGAATGGCTGGCGGTGTGTAATGGCGATGACGTGCCGGCGGGTTCGACGCGAGCGTTCATCGTCGCGGATGAGCGCATCGTCGTATGGCGCGATGCCGAAGGTGTTGCGCATGTCTGGCGTGACTACTGTCCGCATCGCGGCGCGCAACTGTCGCTGGGGGCGGTGACGAACGATCAGCTCGTGTGTCCCTATCACGGCTGGCGCTACGACACGCTTGGTCAGTGCGTGCTGATTCCGTCGAATCCGTCGCTTCGGCCTTCGAAACGCGCGTGCGCCACCGCGTTCGTCGCCGGGGAGAAATACGGCGTCGTGTGGATGTGCTTCGGCGAGCCCGCGCACGCGCTCGATTTCTTTCCCGAAGCCGCCATTCCGGGCGGACGGCGCATCAACCTTGCGCCGCAGACGGTGAAGTCGTCCGCGCCGCGTGTCGTCGAAAACTTCCTGGACATGGCGCATTTTTCGTTCGTGCACGTGGGCATTCTCGGCGAGGATGCGCATACCGAAGTGCCGGACTATGAAGTCGTGGAAAGCGCCGACGGACTCGAAGCGCGCCAGTGCCGTTTCTGGCAGCCGGCGGGTTTACCGGGGCAGGGCGGCGCGATGATGGATTACGTTTATCGCGTGAAGCGGCCGCTGGTTGCGAAGCTCACGAAGATGGCGTCGGGGGCAATGGGCGCACTGCATATCATGCTGGTGGCGTCGCCCGTGACGCAGACCGAGACCCGCGCGTGGCTCGTTTCCATTCACGAAGACGAGACTTCGCACAGCGACGAGGAGCTGTACGACTTCAACATGGAGATTCTGCTGCAGGACACGCCGATCGTGGAGTCGCAATGGCCGAAGCTGCTGCCGCTCGCGCTCGATGCGGAGTTGCATCAGAAGTGCGACCGGATGTCGGTGGCGTATCGGAGATGGTTGGCGGGGATGGCGTTTGGGTGGGAGACGACGAGCGCGTGATTCGATGGCCGGTAAGCCACCGCATCAAACACGCTTGATGAGTCGACCCAGCACGTTCGCCAAGTCGCCGCCGGGCAGGCGGATGCCGAACTCGTCTTGCAGCACGGTCATCAGTTCGTCGGTGCAGGAAATCTGACGGCGCTCGGCGACCGCATCGAGATGATGGACGCCGTAGTTGCCATCGACGAGACTCTTGCGTCTTCCCTCGTCCGTGCGCGCAACGACCAATTGCGACGCAAGCGGTGACGCCGGATGCGTCGAGATGAACCAATTTCCTATCTCGAAGTCGATCTGTTCCTGACGTTGCAAGTCGAATACATATAGCGCGCGCCAGACGCCGTTTATCCGCGCCTGAAGCACGTAATCGGCCTCGCGACGCAGCAGCCTGAAACGTTCGAGCGATGTCGTTTGCTCGGCATCCGTATCGAGCCGCAGCGGAGTCGTCGGCACCATGCGGCCGAAGCCCACATCCGAGATGTAGTCGTCGCCCGGTCCAAACGTCACGAGAATCGACATATGCGTTCGCGGCGCCCACGCGGTTTCCGGGCCGCCCATGACGACGCGTCCCGTCAGGCCGCGCGCGTCGAATCCCAACTGCCTGAGCAATGCGAGAAAAAGCAGGTTGAGCTCGTAGCAGTAACCGCCTCGCCCGCCGAGCACGATCTTTTGTTCGAGCGATGCCACGTCGATGGACGTAGGCTCCTGCAAGAGCGTCGACAGGTTTTCGAACGGAAAGCGGCGGGTGTGGCGTTCCTGCAAGGTCCGCAACGTGGCGAGCGTCGGTTCGGGGCTGGCGCGACAGCCGAGCTGCGACAGGTAACCGTCGATGTGTTCAAGCCGCGCAGCCGTTTTAACGCGTGCCATGTTAACGCTCGTTGCCCACTTCGCCGATGACCATCGCCGGATTGCCGAACACTTTGGTACGCGCCTTCACGCGTCGCAAGACCACGCTGCCCGCGCCGACATACGCGCGGTCGCCGACGTTGCACTTCGGCAGCAGCGTCGCGCTGCTCGCGATAAACACTTCCTCTCCCACGTTGACGTGACCGTTCAGTTGGCATGCGCCGCAAATCTGCGTGTAGCTGCCGATAGACGTGTCATGCGCCACGCTGCTGTGAGTGCCGATAAACACGTGGCGGCCCACGTCGATATCACACGACATCTGCGTGAACGGACAGATGATTGAGCCCGCGCCGAGTTTCACGTCCCTGCCCACGAGCGCCGTCGGATGCACGAGGATACCGAACTCCGCGCCCTTGTCTTCGAGCAGGGTGACGTAGGCGCGCTTCTGCGACGGATCGCCTATTGCGCAGAGAAAAATGTCGTCGTCGAGCGGCAGATAAGCTTCAGGCGAGCCGATGATGCGCGCGCCGCACGCAAAGCCGTCGAGCATGTCGGTGCGGCTGTCGAGAAACCCCTTGACCTTCCATGGCGTTCCCGCAGCGATGGCCTGTTGCGACCAGACGAGCACTTCCCGCCCCAACGCGCCCGCGCCCACGATAATGAGATTTTTGATGCCGGTCACGGCTGCGAGCGTGTGTGTCATGCGGAAATGTTCACCGAGCGGCCGCCATCGACCACGAGTTGCTGGCCCGTGATCCAGCGTGCATTGTCGGACAACAGGAATTCGGCCATGCCGGCTATGTCGCTTTCACGCCCGAGACCTAGCGGATACGACTCCGCCATGCGCTCGCGCACTTGCTCGTTGCCGAATATCGAATCCGTCATGGGCGTATGAACCGCGCCGGGCAGGATGGAGTTGACGCGAACCGATGGCGCCAGTTCGACGGCGAGCGCGCGCATATAGGCATCGAGCGCGCCCTTGCTCGCGCAATAAACCCCGAGTCCCTTGGCGCCGAACTGACTCGCGGTACTCGACACGAACACGATGTTGCGGAGCGCCTTGTCGTTCACCTTGCGTCGCACGAGCAGGCGAGAAATTTCCATGGCAGACATGAAGTTCACGTTCATGACTTCCACCGCGCTCGCGCGCTCGAGCAAACGAAGCGGGCCGATGATCCACGCGCCGGCGCAGTGGACGTAGTTCTCGATACGCATGCCGCGCGACGAAACGAAATCGACGAAGCCGGACTCGATCTCGTCCAGTTCGCGAAGATCCTGCACCCACAATGCGTGAGCGTCGGGGTTAGCGCAAAGCTGTCGCGTCTCCTCCAGCCGCGCCCGGTCCCTGCCGTGCAACACGAGCGACCGCGTGGAGGAAAGCTGAATGGCCGTTGCCCGGCCTATGCCCGATGAGGCGCCCGTGATCAGGCTATGAAATTCGTGGCTCATGACTGTCTCGCTCAGGACGCGGTGTAGCCGCCGTCGCAGACCAGCACCGAACCGGTGATCCAGCGACCGGAGTCGGCAACGAGAAAGGCGGCCGCATTGGCGATGTCTTCGGGCGTGCCCAGACCCAGCGGATGCGCGGATTCGATCTGCTTGCGCTGCTCTTCACTCCAGTGCCGGGAGTTTTCGTCGAACATCGCGGTCTTGACGAATCCGGGAGCAATGCAATTGACGCGGATACTTCTCGGCGCAAACTCCAGAGCCGCCGATTTTGCAAGGCCGGTGAGCGCGGCTTTCGACATGGCATAAGCCGACGCACCGGCGGAGCCGACGATGCTCATGACCGACGAGATGAACACCACCGAGCCGCCATTTGCGCGGCATACGCTGCGGTGCTGAAAGCCGCGCAGCAACGCGAGCGCAGCTTCGGCATTCACGCTGAACACTTCACGATAGCGCGCGGGCGTCAGCAAGCGGGTAGGCGCAATGGAACTGATTCCCGCCGCGTGCACGAGCCCGGAGAACGGTCCCCCGGCTTGCGCCAACTCGGCGAAGAGGCCGGGCAGGCGTTCGGTATCGAGAAGATCGAAGGTCACCGTCTTCGCGTTGAGGCCGGCGCTTGCTTGCTGAAGCCGCGCATCGTCACGATCCAGCATGACGACGGCCGCGCCCAGCGCGCTGAACAACTGGCTGGTCGCGAGACCGATGCCCGACGCCGCACCCGTGACGAGGATTCGTTGACCTTCGAGGTTCAGAGGATTCGACATGAATGCTCAGGCGTGCTGTTTTTCGAGCGCGGCGAACAAGTCCGCGGCGCAAGCGAATTCGCTGATGCCCTTGGCGCTGATCGAGACGCCAAGCTCCTTGTCGAGCCACGCAATCAATGCGAGCGCGGTCAGGGAATCCCAGTTGTCGTAATGGTCGAGCGGCAGGTCTGGGTCGACCGAATCGACTTCGAGCAACTCGGCGAGGTTGGTGTAAAAAGCATCTTTCATTTGGAAACTCCTGTCAGGAATATTGCACCATTTCACATACGTCCAGCGGTCCGAGACGCATGAGCATCGATCCCCATGTGAGACCGACGCCGAATCCGGCGAGACATACCAGCGCCTCGTGCTGCGTCAGGACTTCGCGCAGGTTTTCGACGGTTGCCATTGGAATCGTCACGCCGCTGCTGTTGCCGTACTTTTCCACCACGTTCATGGGCAGCTTGCCGTACGGAATGCCTATCTTGTCCGCGAGCTTTTGCAGCATGAAGCGGTTGGGCTGGTGGAACAGAAACCAGTCGATCTCGTCGATGGTCGTTTCCGCCTGATTCATCAGCGCCGTGATCATCGGCGGGACCTCCGTCTGGACGAACGTGAAGACCTCCGAGCCTTCCATCTTCAAATGATCCAGCGCACGAAAATTGTGATCGCCTTCGTCCCGCAACTCGGCCGTTGCCGGCGAACACGGCATGCGCATTCCGCCGGCGGGAATCATCAGGGCCGCGTGTCGCGTGCCGTCCATCTTCAGATTGGCATGGACCACGCGATCCGGCGCCGCCGATTCGACAATGGCGATGGACGCCGCGTCGCCAACCAGCGGATAGCTGTTGCGGTCCCTGGGCGAAGTCCTGCGGCTCATCACGTCGGCGTTGACGAGTGCGACGCGCCGGATATTCGGTTGTTCGAGCAGCATGAACGCCTGAATGAGACCGACGACGAAGCCCGCGCATCCCTGGTTGATGTCCATGCAGAACATGTCCTGCTTCAGGCCGAGTCGTCCCTGCACGATGCTGCTTGTCGGCGGCATCAGGTAGTCGGGCGTTTGCGTGACGAGCACGAGGGCATCGATTTCGTCACGAGCGATCACCTTTCTCGCGAACAACTGCTCCAGCCCGAAGACGGCGAGGTCCGACACGCAGGTATCGGCATCGACGAGACGGTGCTTGTCGTAGCCCATGACCTGCATGAGTTTGCGCGAGCGCGCCTCTGGAAAGTCGAAGCGCTTCATGTCCTCGACGAACGATTGCTCGCGAGCGGGCACGACGGTCAGCAGACTGCTGATGCGCTTGCCCTTGAAGAACAGGTTCACTGCGTTACTCCATATCTCGCGATGAGCAGGGAAATGGCCTGCACGTTGCGAAAGTGGTCGGGCACGATGTCGAGACCATCGATCGAAATGTCGAATTCGTCGTCGATGGTCGAGACCAGTGTCAGCATGTCGAACGAATCGAGCAAACCGTCTTCGAGAAAATCCTCGGACCGCGAGAAGTCGCTTTCCGGGCGCACGCTCTTGAGCAAGTCCATCAACTTTGCTGCCAACATAAATTCCACTCCGTGTTCGAATACCGGCGCCAATGCGACTTCTGTCGCGGCAAATCCAGCCTGTTTCACGCCTCGACGGCCGGGCGCGGCGCCGCTTGCTTTTGCGAGAGCGCGAGCCTGTCTATCTTGCCGTTGGGGTTTCGCGGCATGCTGTCGATACGCACGAAGGCGGTCGGCAGCATGTACTTCGGCAAGCGCGCGCCGAGCGCCGTGCGGATGGCGGCGGCGGAAACGTTCTCGTCCGATTCGAAATACAGCGCGATCTGTTTCTTCGCCGAGTCGTACACCACACATGCCTGCGCAATGCCTTCGATCTGCAACGCGGCGTGCTCGATTTCGCCAAGCTCGATGCGATAACCCAAATGCTTGATCTGATAGTCGCGGCGGCCGACGAACATGATCTCGCCGCGCTCGTTTCGATAAACCGTATCGCCCGTGCGATAAAGGCGGTCGGGATAATGCGGCTGCAGCGGATTCATCGTGAAGGCATCCGCCGTTTTCCGCGGATTGTTCCAGTACCCGAGCGCGAGCGAACTGCCACGCACGCACAACTCACCGTGCTCGCCGATGCGCGCGGCGCGCCCCTCGTCGGTCAGGATCAGCACATCCGAATTGCGGCAGGGAAAGCCGATCGGCAGCTTCTCGTCGTCGCCGAAGTCGCGCTCGACGATGAAGTACGTGCAATCCACCGTCGCCTCGATCGGCCCGTACAGATTCACGAACATGGCTTGCGGCAAGTGCTTGCGCCAGATGTTCAGCGGCCGCGTGGGGAATACTTCGCCTGCGAAAAGAATCTTCTTCAGCGCGACGGGCGGCAAGCGTTCGAGCAGCGCCTGATTCGCGATGTTCACCATGATCGTGGGCACCCAGAAAATGAAACTGATGTTCTGATCGATCAGGTGCTGGAGAAGCGAAGCCGGGAAAGCCGCGATCTGTTCCGGGATCAGCGAGATGGTCGCGCCCTTCGCGAGACACAGGAAGAGTTCGAGCGAGTAAATATCGAAGTACAACGGAGACAGGCTGCCGATTGTCTCGCTGCCATCGAGCGCCAGACGTTCGAATGCCCAGTCCATGAAGTCGATGGTCGCGCGATGATTGAGTGCAACGCCTTTTGGCACGCCCGTGGAACCCGACGTGTGGATGATGCAAAGCGGGTCCGTGTCGATGATATTGTCGAGGCACCAATCCAGTTCGACGTTCGACGAAGCGTGGTCCGTATGCCCCACGTCGTCGATAAGGAGAATGTGCTTGTCATCGATTCCGACTGCGTTCAAGGAAGACGCCAGCGCGGCGTTCGTCACGATGAGCGGTGCGTCCAGATTATCGAGAATTGCCTTGAGGCGGATGGCGGGCAGCTTGATGTCGAGATTGGCGTAGCAGTTTCCCGTGTAGACGATGCCCAAGTCGGCGAAGATGGTTTCGGCGCACTTCGGCAGAAACACGGCAATCGGATTGCGGGTCGCATCGGTACGCGCGCGAATGGCGGCGGCGAATGCCTTCGCATGAACTTCGAGCTCGCGAAAGGTATAGCGCTTGTCGGCATCGACGATGGCGGTCTTTTCCGGCATGCGTGCCAGCGCACCTCCTTCGAAATATTCGAGCACGTTGATCATCATGGTGCGGCCTGCGTCCTGAAAAAAGCATCGATAAAAGCGGTCGGGCTGACGCGCGTCGTCGTCATGCGGAAAACATCTAGCGCCGTGCGCCTTGCAGCCCGACTCTCAGGGAAAATTCTGCCATGTCGCTGCACGACCTCATCGCGCGAACAGACGGTGATTTGACGGTCATTTCAGGTCGTGAGAGCGGCCGTTTGCAGCGCTCAAGATCGTCTCGACGACGAAGGCGACATGCTCGTCGCTCAAGGCCGGGTAGATCGGCAGACACAGTACCTTGCTGGCCGCATTGGCCGCGACCGGCAGATTCGCGCGGCTCGCCGAGGGAAGTCCGCGGTACATCGGGAAATCGGAGATAAGCGGATAAAAATAGCGCCGCGCATAGATCTGCCGACTGCGCAGATGTTCGTAGAGCGCATCGCGGGTGAGCGAGAAATCGGCTTCGACGAGTATCGGAAAGTACGAGCAGTTGGCAACGGTCTGCGAGCCTCTTGGCAGGCAACGGATACCCGGCACATCGCGCAGCATTTCGCGGTACAGCGCGTCTATCTCTCGCCGGCGCGCGAGCGCATCTTCTATGTGTTCGAGTTGAACCAGGCCGAACGCCGCGTTGATCTCGCTCATCTTCGCGTTGATGCCGCTCGCCACCACCGTCGTTTCGTCGACGAAACCGAAGTTCTTGAGCTGGTCTATGCGCAGCTTGGTCTTTGCGTCCGGACAGACGATTGCGCCGCCTTCAAAAGTGTTGAACACCTTTGTCGCGTGGAAGCTGAGAACGGACAGATCGCCGTGCGCCAGGATGCTGCCCGCTTCGGTCTGCACGCCGAAGCCATGGGCGGCGTCGTAGATGACCTTCAGGTTGTAGTTGTCCGCGATCCGCTGGATTGCATCGACATCGCACGGATTGCCGTAGCAATGAACCGGCAGGATCGCCGTGGTCTGAGGCGTTATGGCCGCCTCGATCTTCGCGGGGTCGAGATTCAGCGTGACAGGATCGACATCGACGAATACGGGTTTGACGCCGTTCCACAACAGCGAATGCGCGGTCGCCACGAACGAGTACGGCGTCGTGATGACTTCGCCCGTGATGCGCAGCGCCTGGAGCGCCGTGACGAGCCCGAGCGTGCCATTGCTGAACAGCGAAAGATGCCGGACGCCTAAGTGTTCGCCGAGCGCCTGTTCGAAGCGCTGGTGGAACGGCCCGCCGTTGGTCAGGACCTTGCTTTCCCAGATTTGCTCGAGGTAGGGCAAAAATTCCGCAAGCGGCGGCAGATGCGGCTGCGTGACGAACATTCGCTCCAGCGGCAGCGCGGAAACTGATTCGGGAGGCAGGCTGGCTGTCATGTCTTTCGTGTTCCGAGGGTGATGTTGTCGCCGCGCGGCTGGCGGCGTCCCACGCGCCAGCCGAAAACACCTATGCCGGCCTGTCAGGGCGATTCCGATGAATTATCTGGTCAAGGCCGCGCAGGCAATGCGGCGAGATAACGTGCCAAAACCGGTCTGTTCGCGTGATCGACGGAACTCGTCTGCCTGCAGACTTCACGCTCGGGAAGATCGACCGCGAAGTGCCGGCGCTCCTCCTCATCCATTCGTCGAACCGGCCGAAAGCCAGCAACCAGACCGCAGGGTAGTGCCACATGAACATCGCCAGCACCAGAGCTTCACGCAAGGGGCATCCGTACTACATCTATGCGCCGGCTTACCGGGAGTCATCGGCCGGGATCGTCGTGATGCACACGCTCTGTCACCTGCTCAATCGCGAGGGATACGACGCCTATATCTCCGCGACCGATGTCGTCAACCCACGGTTCGACACGCCGCTTGCCACATTCGAGGTGCAGGCCCGACACAGGTTGGAGGGCCGCATGCCGATCGTCGTTTATCCGGAGATCGTGTCGGGCAACCCGATGAATGCCGATGTATGCGTCCGCTATATCCTCAACCACATCGGGTTCCTGTCGGGAAAGCCGCTCAACGAGGGCAAGGACGATCTGGTCTTCTATTTTTCGGAGAACTTCCTCGGTAGCGCGAACAAGAAGGACGTCGATTTTCTGTTCCTGCCCGTCATCGATACGGAGCTGTTCAAGCCCGATCCCACGGTCAAGAAGGACCGGACGTTCGTCTTCCATTACCGGCATCCGCTCGACAAGATCGACTTTTCGCTTTTCCCGCCCGGCACCGAACTACTGTCGATGGCGAACCCCGTGACGCTTCCCGAACTCGCGAAGAAGCTGCAAGGCGGCCGGGTGCTTTACTCCTACGAGCAGTCGTCTGTCTGTAACGAGGCCATGGCGTGCGGCTGCCCTGTCATCTACCTGCCCGAGGGCGGATTGAAGGCCGTGCCGGATCAGTTCGCCTTCGGCGTCAACGGGGCGGCCATGGCGAACGAGAAGAATGGCTACGCGCGCGCCCTGGCGACCGTGGACACGATATATCCGACCCTGGTGGCGCTCGGCAATGTGTTCCGGGCGGACCTGCCCGTGTTTCTGGAGAAGACTCAGGATGCGGCGCGAAAAGCGCTTCGGCGCCCGGCCGAACTGCGGGTTGCCTCGTCGAACGTGCCGAAGACCCCGAAACGGCGGATCGCGGCACTGACGACCGAGCCGGTCGCGCACCGCTGGTCGACATCGCGCGTCAAGAAGCCGTTCGAACTCCTGGCCGACCATTGGGAACTGATCTGGCCGATCCAGAACACCGAGGAGAAGATTGCGTCGGCCGACATCGTTTTGATGCAGCGGCGCTTTCCGATGGCCGCCACGCCCGAGCAACTCGAAGCGATCTTCGGGCTCGGCAAGCCGGTAATCTACGAGACCAACGAGCCGTATCACGACCTTCCCGAGACCCATCCGCTGCACTTCTTGAGCCGGCGCGCGGGCGAAAAGGTCGAGTACGTCATGCGCCGTGCGAACGCGCTGATCGTCACGACGCCGGCGCTAGCGGAGGCGATGCGTCCGTGGAATGGCAACATTCACGTGTTGCCGACGGGCGTGGACTTCGACCGCTTCTACAGTCCGGTCAGAATGAACGAGGACAAGGTACGCATCGGCATCATGGGTTCGGCGACGAAGCCGTGCAATTTCGCAGTCATCGAACCGGCGCTCATGGCGCTTCGCGCGCGCTTCGCTGGCGACGTGCAATTCGTGTTCGTCGGCGCGCCGCCTCCGCCGGACTGGATGGGACAGCCGGATGTCACCCTGGTTGGCGTAGCCGAAACCTACGAGGAGCACGCGAAGGTCTTCCGGCAACTCGAACTCGATATCGGCCTCATGCCGCGTGCCGCGTCGGAAGTCGACAATGGCGAAGCGCGGACGGAATGGCTCGAATACGCGGCGGCAGGCGTGGCGACGCTCGGCAGCGAGCATCCCGCATACAGCGACCTGGTGCGCGATGCCTGTTCGGGCGTGCGTGTGGATTCGGTATCGGCCGATGCCTGGGTCACTGCGATCGCGAATTTGATCACCAACCCGGCGCAGCGCCGTAGCCTTGCACGTACGGCGCAATCCATCGTCTACAAGAGCGGTTCAGTGCAGTCGCAACTGGCGCAATATCACGAAGCGTATTTGCGGGGCCTGGGGCTCAAGCTCGGTGGAGCGTCGGCAAGTGGACCGGAGCGGATTCCAGCCGTGTTGATTCTCGACCCGGAAGGCGATGCGCGGAAGGTGCAGGACAGCTTGCGACATCATGCGCGAGGTCCGCTCAGGAATCATATGACCGTGGTGCTGACGACGCAGGAGGGCGAGGTGCCGGAGTGGAGCGACAACCTGCGTTATCTGCAAGCCACGGTGGGCGAATTCTCGAGCGCGATGGAGCAGATTTGCGGGCATGATGAATTCGACTGGAAGGTCGTCACGGAAGCGGGCGTCGAGTTGATCTGAACGGCATTGCCGAGAACTACGTGGTGCGCCCGGCTGGGATCGAACCAGCAACCCCTGCCTTCGGAGGGCAGTACTCTATCCATTGAGCTACGGGCGCGTTGACGAGGATCTTGGCTGCGGGGGACGCTGGAGAAGCGTCTGCAAGACCCATGCGAATCCGAGAGAATACCTGTTTTCGATGAATCCGTCCATCGCGCGGCCTGCGCGAGCGCCTTTCGTGGAAGCTCGGAACCCGCGCCGGTTCGGGTAAACGCGCGTGAAACCAAAGCAGGCGGCCCACGCCCTGCGTTAAACGTTCCGTCTATAATCGACCGTGCCCTCATACAGAAGGAGGGCACTCGCGGTAGCCACACGCTGTCACTGAACCGACTCACCTAGAAAAAACGGGAGACGAGACAAGCATGAGCGAAGCACCCCACGGAGCCCCAATAAAAACACCCGGCCAACTCATCGCGGCGGTGATCGCAGGGTTTGGTATACCGGTCGCCATCATCATCCTGCTCGCGGTCTATGTGAATAACTCGACTCGCACCGGCGCCGGCACCGACCTCGAAGCTTCGGTCAAGGAACGTATCGCACCGGCCGCTCAAGTCGATATCCGCGATGCCAACGCGCCACGCGTCTACAAGACCGGCGAACAAGTCTTCAAGGCCGTGTGCTCGGCTTGTCACGCGGCGGGAACCGCAGGCGCGCCCAAGTTCGGCGATGCCAGCGCCTGGGCCCCGCGCATCAGCGAAGGCTACGACACGCTTCTGCATAACGCGCTCAACGGCAAGGGCGCCATGCCCGCGCGCGGCGGCACGAGCCCCGACGACTATAGTGACTTCGAAATCGCTCGCGCAGTCGTCTACATGGCCAACGACGGCGGCGCCAAGTTCCCCGAACCGCCTCAACCCGCTTCTGGCGCAACGGCAGGCGCCGCGGCTCCCGCAGCCGGAGCATCCGGCGCGGCGGCTGGCGCGAGTTCGACGGAGAACGCTCAGGCTGCGGCGGCAGTCGCCGCGCTGGCATCGGTGCCGCAGGCGGCTGCTCCGGCAGCGGGCGCGCAAAGCGCCGATGCATCGCAAGCCGGCAAGGCGCTCTATGAGCAGGTTTGTCAGGCGTGCCACGCGGCCGGCGTGCTCAACGCACCGAAGTTCGGCGACAAGGAAGCATGGGCGCCGCGCTTGAAAGATCCGATGGACACCGTCTACAACTACGCGCTGCACGGCAAGGGCGCAATGCCGGCGAAAGGCGGGTCGAATGCATCCGATGCGGACGTGAAAGCCGCCGTCGATTACATGGTGAATGCTTCGAAGTGAATGGCGGCGGTAAAAGCCCTGCGTGCGTGTGAGCGTCGCGGGGCTTTGCTTTTACAACGCGATATTCGCCGAACGAGGAGTTAGCCGGCTTGTCGTTCGACCGTAGCCACCGGGACCGCGTCTGCAGCTTTATAGAGCAGAAAAATCTCGTGCATACGCTCGACGCGCTTCAAGACTGCCGAACGCGCCAGCGCTCATCACCCCTTCTGCAACATCGCCTTCAGCATCGCCATCCGATCCTTCGGCGACAACGGCGCTTCTTCGGCCGTCGGCGGCGGTGCATCGTCGAGCAGCATCTCGGGGATGAAGCGCGATGGCTCGCACACCACCGTTTCCCGCGCGCGCTTGCGCTTCTTGCACCAGTTCAGATGCAGGCTGCGCTGCGCCCGCGTGATCGCCACATACATGAGCCGCCGTTCTTCTTCGATACGCGCGGAATCCACTGGCGCGTCATCGTCCGAACTGCCGCGATGCGGCATGATGCCTTCCTCCACGCCCACCAGAAACACGTGCGGATATTCGAGCCCCTTCGACGCATGCACCGTCGATAGCCGCACCGCGTCCGGATCTTCATCGCGGCCTTCGAGCATGGACATCAGCGCGACGGTTTGAATCAGGCCGAGCAGATTCTTGCCGTCATCCGAAAGACCGTCGGCCGTATCGAACCCGGTCTGTTCCGCTTCCGCCGATGGCTCCGGCTTCGTGCCCTTGCGCTTGAGCCACTCGCAGAATTCGAGCACGTTCTGCCACTTTGATTGCGCCTGCCGTTCGTCGTAGGCATCGTAGAGATACGCTTCGTAGTGGATCGCTTCCATCATGTCGTCGAGCACGGTGCTCGCCGGATCGCGCGCGGCGCGGTCCGACAGCCTGCGAATCCACTCGCAAAACGTGCGCAGCGGTTCCACTTGCCGCGCCGACAAGCGCGCCTCGATACCGCCCATGAACACGGCCTCGAAGAGCGACACCTTCGCCGCGCCGGCGAACGCGCCGAGCGCTTCGAGCGTCGTGTTGCCGACACCGCGACGCGGCGTCGTGATCGCGCGGATGAACGCGGGATCGTCGTCGGGATTCGCGATCAGCCGCAAATACGCGATGATGTCCTTGATCTCGGCGCGGTCGAAAAACGACTGCCCGCCCGACAGCACGTACGGAATGCGCTCACGCCGCAAAACCTGTTCGAAGATGCGCGCCTGAAAGTTGCCGCGATACAGAATGGCGTAGTCGCGAAACGCCGCGCGCCGTTCGAACTTGTGCGCCGACAGCCGGAACACGACGGACTCCGCTTCATGCTCTTCGTCATTGCAACCGGTCACGGTGATGCTGTCGCCCATGCCGTGCTCGGACCAGAGCTTCTTCTCGAACAGTTTGGGATTGTTGGCGATCACATTGTTCGCCGCTGTCAGAATCCGCACCGTCGAGCGATAGTTTTGCTCCAGCTTCACCACATGCAGTTTCGGGAAGTCCTTGCTCAACTGCCCGAGGTTTTCCAGCGTGGCGCCACGCCAGCCGTAAATGGCCTGATCGTCGTCGCCCACGGCGGTGAAGGCGGCGCGCGGACCAGCCAGCAGCTTCAACAACTCGTACTGACAGGCGTTGGTGTCCTGATACTCGTCGATCAAGAGATATCGCAGACGGTTCTGCCACTTGTCGCGAACCTGCTCGTTTTCGGCGAACAGTTGCGCGGGACGCAGGATGAGATCGTCGAAATCCAGCGCCTGATATGCATGCAAGGTCGCCGCGTAGCTCCGATAAACAATCGCCGCCTGATGCTCGTCTTCGTTATTCGCGAGCACGGACGCCTGATCGGGCGAGACCATCGCGTTCTTCCACAGCGAGATGATCGACTGCACCTTGCGGATCAAGCCCTTGTCAGTCGTGCCGAGCTGCTCCTGAACCATGCCGAAGCAATCGTCCGAATCCATGATGGAGAACTGCGGTTTGAGGCCGACATGTTCCGCTTCCTGACGCATGATCTGCACGCCGAGCGAGTGAAACGTGCAGATGGTCAACTGATTCACGGGCACCTTGCGGCCTTCCTTGCCGGGCGTCGTGAGCGTTTTGCCTTCGAGCAGCTTCGCGGTGCGCTCGCGCATTTCGAGCGCGGCCTTGTTGGTGAAGGTGAGGGCGGCAATGTGCCTAGGCTCGAAGCCGCGTCCTTCGATCAAATGCGCGATCTTCTGCGTGATCACGCGCGTCTTGCCGCTGCCCGCACCGGCGAGCACGAGACAGGGACCGTCGAGATAGCGCACGGCTTCGCTTTGCGCGGCGTTCAGACCTGCGGACATCGTTTTGGACTTTGAGTTGAGGCTCGCGGCGGCGCCGGTGCCTGATGGACTGCGCGCATCGCAGCGACGCGCGTGCGACCGCAAAAAATCCGCGAGAGCGCGATGTTAACACGATAGAACGCGACGGGTTTTGGCCCTCGTTCGTTCGGACGATGGGTGGCGCTCGCGATTGCGTCATGTCGCCAAGCGGAACCATAGTCCGTCAATTGGCGGATGATCGTGACGCCGCCGTGAACGACGCATCGAGCGCGCCGCGTCCAACTGACATGCCACAATATCCAGCCGGATTACCGATTCAAAGGACGCCAAGCATGAGTTCAAAACTGAAAGTCGGCGTGATGGGCTATGGTCTGGCGGGCGCGACGTTTCACGCGCCGGTCATCGAACACTGCGGCCGCGCGGAGGTAACGGCCATCGCGACGAGCCAGGCCGAGCGCGCCGAGGCCGATTATCCCGATGCACGGATCGTCGCCGATTTCGATGCGCTCCTCGCCATCGACGCGCTCGATTGCATCGTCATCGCCACGCCTAACGACACGCACTTCGACCTCGCGCATCGCGCGTTGTCGGCGGCCAAGCATGTGGTCGTCGACAAACCCGTGACGCTTTCCTCGCGCGATGCCCGCACGCTCGCCGATCTCGCCGCATCGCGCGGGCTTCTGTTCGCGCCGTTCCACAATCGCCGTTGGGATGGCGATTTCATGACCGTGCGCGCGTTGATCGAAAGCGGGCGGCTTGGACGCATCACGCATTACGAATCGCATTTCGACCGCTTTCGTCCGAAAGTGCCGCAGCGCTGGCGTGAGGAAGCATCGCGCGGCGGCGGCTTGCTGTTCGATCTCGGGCCGCATCTGATCGATCAGGCGCTCACGTTGTTCGGCGCGCCCGCGACGGTGACGGCGTTCGTGAAGGCGCATCGCGACCACGCGCATGCGCCGGATTACGTGCATCTCGTGCTCGGCTATGCGGATAAGGAAGTCGTTCTGCATGCAAGCGCGCTCGCGGCGCTCGATCCGCCGCGTTTCACGATTCACGGCACGCGCGGCAGTTATGTGAAGAGCGGGCTCGATGTGCAGGAAGATCAACTGCGCTCCGGCATGCGGCCGGGGCATTCGGAATTCGGCAAGAACCCGCCGGGCTTGCTGCGCGAAGTCGATGGCGATCACGATCTGCGTCAGGCTTTCGCCACCCGCGACGGAGCGTATGTGGAGTTTTATCGGGCGCTAGCGGGGGCCGTGTTGGACGGCAAACCGTTCCCCGTTAAGCCGCAGGATGCGGTGGATGTGATGGCGATCATCGAGCTGGCTATTCAGAGTGAAAAGGAAGGGCGGCGGGTGGAGTTTGTTCGACATTGACGAAGCGGCCTTTGCGCTCACTCGAACGATTGCGGCAATAATTCCGTGCCTTCCAGCAGGGGCATTTAATTCACATTAAAGAGACAAACGCCTGGCGCGATCGAGGCGGTAGTATTTCGAATCGACCGCAAACGAATATCCGGAGTGCGTTCCCTGAATGTCCCGAAAGCTGTTGCAACAGAATGACTATGCGATCTGATCGATATGGTGATCACGGCGCAGAGCAACGAATTCCAGGTAAGGCGCATCGAGCGAGAAGCGCTTGCGTTCTTGAGCAAGGGCCGCGAACGTCCTGAGATATGTTGGCTCGTACTCGCATTCACCGCGTTCCTCCGTGGTGATCGCGACGAATGCGTTCGTTGCTCCGAAGCCGCGCAGGCACTAGCGAGGCATGACGTCACCATTCTGACCAATGTGGCGTCGCTAACGTGCGATCTCGGAGAGCCGCGCATGGCGGTGAACTACGCGCGCTTGCTCGCCGATACGCAGCGTAGCGACCCGACAAGCCGGATCAAGGCAGCGCGTGTATTCGTCACGGCGCTGCGTGCCGAAGAGGCGGCGGCAATCATGCTTGCTCATGATCTCAATGCAACCGTTGCCGAAGGCGATGCGGAGCTACCGCGCGACATCGAAGCGACGGCACAGATCTTTATACGTTGCGGCGTCGATGCCGAGCAACGGCTTGCTTTGTTGGAAACGGCGGTCGAAGCAATCCGCTCGCAGGGCTGCATGATTCGCGGCAGCAGGTTGATGATTTACGACGACACAACGAGATACGAGCTTTATGTCGACGAAACTGCAAGCCAGTGTGGAAACGTCAACTTCGCGATTGCCGAGGTATTGACCACGACCTTCGATAACGCGTACCCAGAGGTGATTACCTTCGTCTGTCGCCCTGTTGGTTCGCTTAGTGCGCTTGCCTCCCGCAGTGCGCTAATGGAGGTGGTGGAATGAGCATCGAGGTTTCCGATCTGCTGCATCTGGCGCAGCAGTTGTCGGCAGGCAATAGCGAATGCGAATGGCGATCCGGCGCGTCGCGAGCTTATTACGCCGCTTATCACAAAACGCTTGCCGTGGCGGACGCCTGCTTGCCGTCAACGCGCGAGGTTGCCGGTCAACATGAACGGCTGACAAATCGGCTCATGACCGTAGGGAACAAAGGCCGCGCGCTGGCCTACGTGCTCATCGACCTAAAAAAAGTGCGTACGCACGCGGATTACCATCTCACGAAGCCGTTTAGTCAGCACGACGCCACCGACCTCGTCGCGAACTGTCTGGCGTTCTTGCCGAAAACCGATGCATTTCAGGGGCAAATCAACTCGACCCTGTCAACGACGTTCTGAGGCCGACGCATGGCAAGGCATCGTCGCCAGCCACAACCCGCTCCACCGCACACTCAGCCCCGTCCGAATCCGTTTGACAAGCCTAATTCGGTCGCGTAAATTCGGCCGCACGCGTCGGGAGAGCGCGTGGCTTTTGTCGATTTCAAAATCGCCAAGCGAGCCGCGCCGCCGAAGGGGCACACCCACAAACTCTCAGGCAAAAGGACCGGCCGCGTCGAAGAAGTCGCCCTTTCGGGCAATTTTTTCGCACTCTGGAGAGCGGCAGCGGCATCGAACGATGTCAGCAGCCCACCGAAGGGGCGCGCGACGGATTTTTTTGATCCGCGCAATCTCTCAGGTACCGAGGACAGAGGGGTCACGCATCGCAACCGCCAGCCGGTATGCGCTTTGCGCTGCTGAAAGTCAGCGAGCAAAGGCATAGTCCGCGGCGAAGGCAGATATCTGCGCGCTGCGTGGCCTTTTTTGTTTCGCGAACCGAGGCCCCGATGACCGCTCTTCAACACACGCCCTTGCATGCCGCCCACCTCGCGCTCAACGCGCGCATGGTCGATTTCGGCGGCTGGGACATGCCCGTCAACTACGGTTCGCAAATCGACGAACATCACGCCGTCCGCACCGACGCGGGCATGTTCGACGTATCGCACATGCGCGTCGTCGATTTCGAAGGCGACGCCGTTCGCCCCTTCTTCCTGCACGCCATCGCCAATAACGTCGACAAGCTGACGACGCCCGGCCGCGCACTGTATTCGTGCCTGCTCAAGACCGACGGCGGCGTCATCGACGATCTGATCGTCTACTACTTCTCCGAAACGAGTTTCCGCGTGGTCGTGAACGCGAGCACGGCGGATAAAGACATCGCGTGGTTCCAGCAACTGAACGCGGAAGGTGGTTTCGATCTGTCGATCCGCCCGCGCGGCGATTTCGGCATCATCGCGGTGCAAGGTCCGAATGCACGCGAAAAGGTCTGGCAAGTGCTGCCGCAGACGCGCGCCGAAACCGAATCGCTCAAACCCTTCAATGCGGCGAAGTTCGCAACCACGCCCTTCGGCGAACTGATGCTCGCGCGCACCGGCTACACGGGCGAGGACGGCTTCGAGATCGTGGTTTCCGCCACGAACGTGGAAGCGCTGTGGAACGCGCTCCGTGAAGCCGGCGTGAAGCCCGCAGGCCTCGGCGCACGCGACACCTTGCGTCTCGAAGCCGGCATGAATCTCTACGGCCAGGACATGGATGAAACCGTGTCGCCGCTCGACGCCGGCCTCGCCTGGACCGTCGACCTGAAAACCCCGCGCGATTTCGTCGGCCGCGCCGCGCTCGAAGCGAACGGCTCGCAGTCGAACTTCGTCGGGCTCGTGCTCATCAAGGAGAACGGGCGTGCGGCTGGCGTGCTGCGCGCGCATCAGAAGGTCGTCACGGCGCACGGCGAAGGCGAGATCACGAGCGGCACGTTTTCGCCGTCGATGCAGGAGTCGATTGCGTTCGCTCGCGTCCCGACGCAAGTGGCGATCGGCGATACGGTGCAAGTGCTCATCCGCGACAAGCAAGTTGCCGCGCGCGTGGTAAAACTTCCGTTCGTGCGCAACGGCAAGACGCTCGTGAGCCTTTGAGGCCCGACAGCGGACGAACGTGGCGCGCGCCATCCGATCACGAACCCCACGAACGAATTACGCAAGGAGCATCCAATGAGCATCCCGGCCGATCTGAAATATACCGAATCGCATGAATGGGTCCGCACCGAATCCGACGGCACGCTGACCATCGGCATTACCGATCACGCGCAAGAAGCGCTGGGCGACATCGTGTTCGTCGAACTGCCCGCGGCGGGCAAGGCAGTCGCGGCGGGCGACGCCATCGCGGTGATCGAATCCGTGAAAGCGGCATCCGATATTTACGCGCCGGTGTCGGGCGAAGTCGTCGCCGCGAACGACGCGTTGACTTCGTCGCCGGATTCGGTGAATGGCGCACCGTACGAAAGCTGGCTCTTCAAGATCAAGCCGGCCGCCGACGCCAGTCTCGACAAGCTGCTCGACGCCGAAGGCTACGGCAAGTCGATCGGCGAATAACTCATCTCAATGACGAAAGCGGTTGCGTTTCCAACCGGCCGCTTTGCAGGAATTCACATGAAGCTCGAACATCCGGATCACCTGATGAACCGCACCTCCCTGTCCCTCGCCGCGCTCGAATGCCATGACGCATTCGCGGCACGGCACATCGGTCCCGGCGATGCCGACCAGCGCGCCATGCTCGAAGCGCTCGGGTTCGCATCGCGCGCGGCGTTCATCGACGCGGTGATTCCGGAATCGATCCGCCGTCAGGAAACGCTGCCGCTCGGCGCGTTCACGCAGCCGAAAAGCGAAGCGGAAGCGCTCGCGTCGCTGCGCAAGCTGGCGAACGAGAATCTCGTGTTTCGCACGTATATCGGCCAGGGTTATTACGGCACGCACACGCCGGGCGTGATCCTGCGCAACGTGCTGGAAAATCCGGCGTGGTACACGGCTTATACGCCGTATCAGCCCGAGATTTCGCAAGGGCGTTTGGAAGCGCTTCTGAACTTTCAGCAGATGGTGATGGATCTCACGGGCCTTGCCATCTCGAACGCGTCGCTGCTCGACGAAGCCACTGCCGCCGCCGAAGCCATGACGCTTCTGCAACGCGTCGGCAAGCCGAAATCGAACCTGTTCTATGTGGCCGACGACGTGCTGCCGCAGACCATCGAAGTGGTAAAGACGCGCGCTAAGCCGGCGGGCATCGACGTGCAGGTGGGACCGGCCGCGGATGCCGCGAGCGCGAACGCATTCGGCGTGCTGCTGCAATATCCCGGCGCGAATGGCGACGTTCGCGACTACCGCGCGCTCGCCGAAGCGGTGCATGCGGCGGGCGGTTACGTGATCGCCGCAGCCGACTTGCTGGCGCTCACGCTCATCACGCCGCCGGGCGAATGGGGCGCGGACGTGGCTATCGGCAATACGCAGCGTTTCGGCGTGCCGGTCGGCTTCGGCGGTCCGCACGCGGCGTACATGGCCGTGCGCGACGAATTCAAGCGTCAGATGCCGGGCCGTCTCGTCGGCGTGACTATCGACGCGCAAGGCAATTCCGCGCTGCGTCTCGCGCTGCAAACGCGCGAACAGCATATCCGTCGCGAGAAGGCGACGTCGAATGTCTGCACGGCGCAGGCGCTGCTCGCGATCATGGCGAGCATGTACGCGGTCTATCACGGCCCGCAGGGCCTCAAGACCATTGCGCTGCGCGTGAATCGCGTCGCGTCGGTGTTCGCGGCGGGCGTGCGAAAGCTCGGCTACGCGCTCACCAACGACACGTTCTTCGATACCGTGACCATCGAAAGCGGCGCGAGCACCAACGCGCTGCATCAGGCCGCTTACGCCGCGCATGTGAATCTGCGTCATGTGAGCGCGAATCGCGTCGGTGTGTCGCTCGATGAAACCACGACGCGCGACGATCTCACGAAGCTCTTCGCGCTGTTCGCCGAAGTCGCGGGCAAGAACGAGACGTTCGATATCGACGCGCTCGATGCATCGCTTGCCGATCCATTGCCCGCACATCTCAAGCGCACGAGCGAATACCTCACGCATCCGGTTTTCAATCGCCATCATTCCGAGCACGAAATGCTGCGCTATCTGCGCAGTCTCGCGGACAAGGACCTCGCGCTCGACCGCACGATGATCCCGCTCGGCTCCTGCACGATGAAGCTCAATGCGACCTCCGAAATGCTGCCGGTGACGTGGCCCGAGTTCGCGCAGATTCATCCATTCGCGCCTGCGGAACAGACGGTCGGCTATCGCACTATGATCGATCAGCTCGAACAGATGCTCGTCGCGTGCACCGGCTATGCGGCGGTGTCGTTGCAGCCGAACGCCGGTTCGCAGGGCGAATACGCCGGCTTGCTCATCATTCACGCGTATCACGAGTCGCGCGGCGAAGGGCATCGCAACGTGTGTCTGATTCCGGCGTCCGCGCACGGCACGAATCCGGCTTCGGCGCAGATGGCGGGCATGCAGGTCGTCGTCGTTGCATGCGATACGAACGGCAATGTCGATATCGAAGACCTGAAGGCGAAGGCCGAAAAGCATTCGGCGAATCTCGCGGCGATCATGATCACGTATCCGTCGACGCATGGCGTGTTCGAGCGCAACGTCCGCGAAATCTGCGAGATCGTGCACGCGCACGGCGGCCAGGTGTATGTCGACGGCGCGAACATGAATGCGATGGTCGGCCTCACCGCGCCCGGCCAGTTCGGCGGCGATGTCTCGCATCTGAACTTGCACAAGACGTTCTGCATTCCGCACGGCGGCGGCGGACCGGGCGTGGGTCCGGTAGCGGTTGGCGCGCATCTGGCCAAGTTTCTGCCGAATCAGGCTTCGACCGGTTACAAGCGCGATGACGCGGGCATCGGCGCGGTATCGTCGGCGCCCTACGGCTCGGCCGCGATCTTGCCGATCTCGTGGATGTATATCGCGATGATGGGCGCGGAAGGTCTCACCGCCGCGACGGCAAGCGCGATTCTCGCGGCCAACTACGTCGCGAAGCGCCTCGCGCCGCATTATCCGGTGCTGTATAGCGGGCCGGGCGGGCTCGTCGCGCACGAATGCATTCTCGATGTCCGGCCGATCAAGGAATCGAGCGGCATCTCGGTGGAAGACGTGGCCAAGCGTCTGATCGACTACGGCTTCCACGCGCCGACGATGAGCTTTCCGGTGCCCGGCACGCTGATGGTGGAACCGACCGAATCGGAGTCGAAGGAAGAGCTGGATCGCTTCATCGACGCGATGATCGCCATTCGCAACGAGATTCGCGCGGTGGAAGAAGGCAGCGCGGATCGCGAAGACAACGTGCTGAAGAACGCGCCGCACACGGCGGCGGTCGTTACCTCGGATACGTGGGACCACAAGTACACGCGTGAAGCGGCGGCGTATCCGCTGAAGTCGCTCGTGACGCGCAAGTATTGGTCGCCGGTTGGCCGCGCGGATAACGCGTATGGCGACCGCAATCTGATGTGCTCGTGCGTGCCGATCTCGGAGTACACGGACGAGTAATCGATCAAAACCGCGCAACCGCCCGGAAACGTCAAGCATTGTCTGGCGGTTTTGCAGCGCGAGTCAGAAGGGCTAACATCTCACCCCGGACCAAAAGCCAAAACAGGGAGTTCATATGGCGACAAGGGTGCGAGAGGTGAACGAGACGAAGCGCTTCCATGCCGCGCGATTCATGCTGTGGGCGTTGGCTTGCGCCGCGCCGTCCGCGCATGCGGCGATGAATTTCTGTGCCGCGCCCGCCATGCAGACGAGCGAGCGCACCAATGCCGATCCCGGCGTGAAGGCGCTCGTGCAGATGGTGCAATCGCACGTCAACGACCAGCCGAAGCCACTCGCGAAACTGCATACCGAAGGCACGCTGCCGCACGAAGGCATACGCGACGAGAGCATCGAAGCCGAAAAGGATCTCGGCTTGATGCGCGATGCCGCGCTCGCCTGGCGCGCGACCGGCGACGAGCGTTATCTGCGTCTCGTCGACCGCTTTCTGTTCGCGTGGACGACAACGTATCAGCCGAGTTTCAATCCGATCGACGAGACCAACTTCGAGTCGCTGATCCTCGCCTACGATCTGACCGCGAGCGCGTTGCCGGTGAAGACGCGCAACGCGGCGAACGCGTTCATCACGAAGATGGTGACGGGCTACGTCGCCGACATGGACAAGCAGAAGCGCCCGCTCACGGGCACGTATCGGAACAACTGGCAGAGTCATCGCGTGAAGCTGGTGGCGATGGGCGCATTCACCATCGACGACCGCAAGCTCATCAACGCGGCGCAGCGGCTGTTCGTCGAGCATATCGGCGACAACATCGCGCCGGATGGGTCGACCGTCGATTTCGCCGAACGCGATGCCTTGCGCTACGTCACCTACGATCTTCAGCCGCTCGTGACGGCGGCGCTGGCCGCGCGACGGCATAACCGCAACTGGCTGCCGGAGCGCGCGCAGTCGGGCGCAACGCTCGCGCAAGCGCTCAACTGGCTTACCCCGTATGCGCTCGGCACCCGCACGCATGACGAATTCGTGCATTCGACCGTGTCTTTCGATGCCAAGCGTCGCGAAGCCGGATTGCCGGGATTCTCGGGTCAGTGGGACCCGAAAAACTCGGCGGAACTCTTTCATCTCGCGGCGCGTCTCGACGGCCGTTATGCGCCGGTGGCGTTGCGGCTCGCGCCGACGCCGCCTGCGTGGCTCGCGGTGTGTCTGCCGTTGCCGGCGCGATGATCCCGTCTCAAGCAGCTCAAGCAAGGAGCATTCATGGCAGTCAGCGTATTCGACCTCTTCAAGATCGGCATCGGACCTTCGAGCTCACATACCGTGGGCCCGATGCGCGCCGCGCTGATGTTCGCGCAAGGGCTCGAACGCGATGGGCTGCTGGACGCGGTGGCATCGGTGAAATGCGAGCTGTACGGATCGCTCGGTGCGACGGGTAAAGGCCACGGCACGGACCGCGGCGTCATGCTCGGCTTGATGGGCGATGCCCCCGACACGGTCGATGCGGGCACCATCGCGCCGCGCCTCGAAACCGTACGCACGTCCAGGACGCTCGCGCTGCTCGGCACGCACGAGATTCCGTTCACGCTGAAGGAGAACATTGCGTTCTATCGGCAGGCGTTGCCGGAGCATCCGAACGGCATGAAGCTGCACGCATTCGACGCGAGCGGCGAGCCGTTGCGCGAGGCGACGTATCTGTCAGTGGGCGGCGGCTTCGTGGTGACGGCGGGCGCGGCGAACACGGCGGTGCTTACGGCCATCGAACACTTGCCCTACGCCTTCAAGACGGGCGATGAGTTGATGAAGATGTGCGCCGATTCGGGCAAGTCCATCGCGCAACTGATGTGGGAAAACGAGCGCGTGTGGCGCAGCGAGGACGAGATTCGCGCGGGCTTGTTACGAATCTGGGACGTGATGCAGGATTGCGTCGCGCGCGGCTGCGGCATCGGCAATCCGGATGCGGATGGGCATCTGCCGGGTCCGTTCCAGGTGAAGCGGCGTGCGCCGGTGTTGTATCGGGCGCTCGCCGGCAAACCCGAGCAGGCGCTGCGCGATCCGCTATCGATGATGGACTGGATCAACCTCTACGCCATCGCCGTGAATGAAGAGAACGCGGTCGGCGGTCGCGTGGTGACAGCGCCGACGAACGGCGCGGCGGGCATCATTCCAGCGGTACTGCATTACTACGATCGGTTTTTGCCGGGATCGAATGCGCAGGGCGTGATCGATTTTCTGCTGACGGCGGCGGCCATTGGCATCCTCTACAAGATGAACGCGTCGATTTCTGGCGCGGAAGTGGGATGTCAGGGCGAAGTGGGCGTTGCGTGCTCGATGGCCGCCGGGGGACTTGCGGCGGTGATGGGCGGCACGCCCGCGCAGGTGGAGAACGCGGCGGAAATCGGCATGGAGCACAACCTTGGGCTCACGTGCGACCCGGTGGGCGGCATGGTGCAGATTCCGTGCATCGAACGTAACGCGATGGGATCGGTGAAGGCCGTCAACGCGGCGCGCATGGCGATGCGTGGCGATGGATCGCATTATGTATCGCTGGATTCGGTCATTAAAACCATGCGCGAGACAGGGGCGGATATGAAGACGAAGTATAAGGAGACTTCGCGGGGTGGGTTGGCGGTGAATATCGTGGAGTGTTGAGGCTCCAAGCAGAAATTGTCAGGGCGATTCAAAAATTCGGTGGACGAAGCAGTTTCCATCACGCTAGGCGGTTAGCATCAATAGAACTAAAACGAATCTATCGACTGCTCCTTCGGTGCGACGCGGTCGGTTCAAATACTTGAGAGACCGCCTTGCTTCCACAGGATCTTGCTGCTCATAAGCAAGTGCGCAAAACGCTGACCGGCTCGCCAAAGTTCAAGCAGATGGTCAAGAACAAGTGGCCGAAGCCATTTAATCGGATGGCGAGGCCGCGCGTTCACGCCACCGAACTCATTCGCGTGTCGGACGACCACTTCGTATTGTTCGTTTGGCGCGACGGAGAACAACTCGAAGACCGCGCGTTCTACGCGCATCTGCTTTGCTCGCTGCCGAAGGGCGATCTCTATCCCTTGCTCGAGTTTCACTACCATCCAAGCCATAAGGGTTTGCACTGCAAGGTGCCGTGTCGGACGACAAGCGATTATCGGAACCGCTTGCTGCCGGGCGCGCCGGAGCTTAACCTTAAGTCGTCGAAACGTTTCGATCCACGTGCGGAAAATGATCGTGGCGCTTTGATCGTGTTGTTCTGCAAGGCGACGGGCATCACGATCTCAAACGAGCAAGACGGCCAGGGCGACTTATTGTGCTAGCAGACACACTTAAACAAACAATCTGCGCGCTATTCGAAGTTCACGCTGACTCGAACGGCGTGTATCGCGTCATTACGCCGCTCGAATATCCGGGAACAGGCGATCGCGTGGTGGTGCGTATTCGTTCTCGCGACGACGGTTTTGTTATCGATGAAAACGGAGAAGCCTGCTTTCAGGCAAGTATGGCGGGTGGCGATGTCGAGTCGGGCGCCGTCGAGCGCTGGTCGGAAGCGTTTGCTCAAGATAGTCCGGCGCGCCTCTGCGATGACGAAGTAATCCGAGCTACGACGATCGACGAACGTCTTCTTGCGCCCTATGTGTTCCGCGTCGCTGAGGCAGCGCAACAGCTTTATGGCGTAGCTACGTCTCGCGCCGAACGCCAGGGAAGCAATGAGTTCACGGTCCGCTTGAAATGCGCGATTGACGAGATTGCAAGCGATTTGGGCCTCGCGCATGTGTCGGACGTTGAGTTGCCGATATCCGGTGGCTTGATCGCCGACCATGTCATCGATACGCCCACGCCTTCCATCGTGATTGCCGCGACAAGCGCGAAGCGTCTTCTAGAAGGGGAGATCATTCATTTGCAGTACCGCGCCCAAAAGATGCCGGGCGCGGTCTTGGCAATTGCGGAGTCGCAACAAGCGGTCGGCAAGATTCAGTTCGAACGCGCGAATTACTACACGTGGAAAACCGTTGTGTTCGATGCGCGCAATCTTCGAAGTCTGATCAGCGCAACGCTTAATTGATTATCGAATCAAGGCCCGCACCTCAAGCCCCAATCAAATTAACCACTTTCACATTCCGCGTATCCGGCACTTCCGCATAAGAAAGCACCTTCAACTGCGGCAGACTCCGGCGCAGGAACCGCGCAAGCATCGCGCGTAGCGAATGCTGCACGAGCAGCACCGGCGGCAAGCCCAAGTTCTGCTGACGCAGCATCGCGTTCTGCGTCGAGTTCATCAGCGTCTGCGCAAGCCCCGGCTCCAGTCCAGGGTTCGCGCCCGTCGAAAGCGCCTGCGACAACACACGCTCCAGCATTGGATCGAGGCCCATCACCTGAAGGTCGTCGGTGCCCGGGAACCACTGCTGCGAAATCGCGCGGCCGAGCGCAAGGCGCACCGCGGCCGTAAGCTCGTACGGATCGGCGAGTCGCGGCGCGTGCTCCTGCACCGCGTCGAGAATGGTGCGCATGTCGCGAATCGGCACGCTTTCGTCGAGCAAATTCTGCAGCACCTTCTGCAACAGCGTGAGCGAAATGGTCTTCGGCACGAGATCCTCGGTGAGCGACGGCGTGTCCTTGCCAATACGATCCAGCAACGCCTGCACTTCCTGACGCCCAAGCAATTCCGCCGCGTGCGTCACGACGAGATGATTCAAATGCGTCGCGACCACCGTGCTGGCATCGACGACCGTGTAGCCATAAACCTGCGCCTGTTCGCGCATATTCGTGTCGATCCACACTGCCGGCAAGCCGAACGCCGGGTCCTGCGTCTGCGGGCCCGGCAAAGTCACCGACACCTGCCCCGGATTGATCGCGAGCCATTGTCCCGGAAACACTTCGCCAACGCCCACTTCCACGCCCTTCAGCGCAATGCGATACCCATTCGGCCGCAATTCCAGGTTGTCGCGAATATGAATGACAGGCGGCAAAAACCCGATTTCCTGCGCGAACTTCTTGCGAATGCCCTTGATACGCTTGAGCAATTCTCCATCCGTATTGCGATCGACGAGCGGAATCAGCCGGTAGCCCACTTCAAGGCCGAGCGGATCGATCAGCGCGACATCGTCCCAGCTCGCTTCGGCATTCTCCACCGGCGCGGCCGCGACCGGCGTGATGTCCGTAACGTTGCCGGCTTTCTTCTTCGCTTCGGCGCGCTTGTTCATCGAACGCGCGGCGTAGATCAAGCCGCCACCGAGCAGCATGAACGCAAAGTGCGGCATGCCCGGAATCAACCCCATCACGCCGATGATCACGCCCGTGATCATCAACACGCGCGGGTTCTGGAACAACTGGCCGGTCAACTGCGTACCGATGTCTTCCTCGGTCGCGACGCGCGACACGATCACGCCCGCCGCCGTCGAAATGATGAGCGAAGGAATCTGCGCGACGAGGCCATCGCCGATGGTCAGGAGCGTGTAGTTCGTCGCCGCGTGGCCGAAGTCCATGTCGTGCTGAAGCATGCCGACGATCAGCCCGCCCACGATGTTGATCACCATGATCAGCAAGCCCGCGATCGCGTCGCCGCGCACGAACTTGCTCGCACCGTCCATCGAACCGTAGAACTCGGCTTCTTGCGCCACCGCCGTGCGGCGCTTCTTCGCGGTTTCTTCGTTGATGAGACCGGCGTTCAGGTCGGCGTCGATGGCCATTTGCTTGCCGGGCATCGCGTCGAGTGTGAAGCGCGCGCCGACTTCCGCGATACGTCCCGCGCCCTTCGTGATCACCATGAAGTTGATGATCATCAGAATCACGAAGACGACGATACCCACGGCGAAATTGCCGCCAACGAGAAAGTGGCCGAACGATTCGATCACCTGACCGGCAGCGTCCGGGCCGGTATGACCTTCGAGCAGCACGATCCGCGTGGACGCCACGTTCAGCGACAGGCGCAGCAGCGTCGAGAACAGCAGCACGGCGGGGAAGGCCGCGAAGTCGAGCGGCTTCTGTGTGTACATGCTGACGAGCAGCACCATCACCGAAAGCGCGATGTTGAAGGTGAACAGCAGATCCAGCAGGAACGCCGGCAACGGCAAGATCATCATGCCGAGGATCATGCAGATCAGGATCGGACCGGCGAGCGCGCGCAAATTCTGCGTGCCGAGCGCGTCGGGCCGTTTGGCGAAAAATCCAGCGCGCGCGTTCATGCTGCGGCTCCATTCGAGGTGTCATCGGCGCCGAGTACGTCGGCGGCTTCTTGTTCGGCATCGGCGTCGGAGACGCTGCCCTTGTCGAGTTCTTTCGGTACTTCGAGATCGGACGGATCGTCCGGCTTGGCGCCGCCGTCTTCGCGATACCGGCGCAGCTGATAAACCCACGCCAGCACCTGCGCGACAGCGCCGTACAGCGCCCCCGGAATCTCGCGGTTGATTTCCACGTTGTGATAGAGCGCACGCGCAAGCGGCGGCGCTTCGAGCAGCGGCACGTTATGCTCGCGGCCCAATTCGCGGATACGCGCGGCCACCAGATCCACACCCTTGGCGACGACCTTCGGCGCGCGCATTTCGCCATCGGCGTATTTGAGCGCGACGGCGAAGTGCGTCGGGTTGGTGACGATGACATCGGCGGTCGGAATTGCCTGCATCATGCGGCGCCGGGCGGCGGCGCGTTGTTGCGCACGGATGCGGCCCTTCACGTGCGGGTCGCCTTCGCTTTCCTTGTGTTCGCGCTTCACTTCTTCCTTGCTCATGCGCAGCTTCTTCGCGTGCGAATAAAGCTGATACGGCACATCGACGGCGGCGACGAGAAAGAGGCCGCCGATGGCCATGCCGCAGCACACGAACAGCAGATGCATGGCGTCGGCGAGCGCGAGGTCGAGCGGCTTGGTCAAAAGACCGAGCACTTCGGCCTTGCGGCTCCACATGGCCGAGCCCGCCATGCCGCCGACGACCACGGTTTTCAGCATCGACATGCCGAGCTGGATCGGACCGTTCGACGAGAACATCTTGCCGAGGCCGCTGATCGGATTGAGCCGGCCGAAGTTCGGGGCAAGCGGCTTCGTGGTGATGAGCCAGCCGCCGAGCGCCATGGGTGCGGCGAGCGCGGCGGCGGCGGTGAGCGCGAGCACCGGCAGCATGGCGAGCATGCCTTCCTTGCTGGCGTTGGCAGCGCCGATCATCATCTGGTGGGTATCGAGCACGTTCTCGTGATTGAAGGTGAACGCGCCGCGCAGAATGCCTTGCAGATGACCGTAGATCGGACCCGACAAACCCCATACCCCGAAAAATCCCGCCGCGAGGAGCGCGAACGATGCGAGTTCCCGCGAGCGCGCAACCTGACCTTCCTCCCGCGCCTTTTCGAGGCGCCTGGGAGTGGCTGATTCGGTTTTTTCGAGATCGCTTTCTTCTGCCACCGCGCTTCGACTCCGGTTCGACTGCGTTAATCGCCATGCACGCGGCGCGAAGCCGCTTCTTGATGAAAGCGATTATTGCGGAGGACGTCGAGCCACCATCGGCGGATAAGGCCGGGGAAAGGGGGTTTATTCGGGTGATGAGAGGCGTTGGAACGGACGCGCCGCGCGGCGGAAGCGTTGATCCGGCGATGTGCCGCGCCGACTGCATGTAAGCGTTGGCATTCGCCGAAAGTCGGACGCCAGCGGACTGAAGCAAGCTCCGACGCTACAAGAAGTGCGAGGCTTATCGGTGAAAGGAAGCGTCGACGCTTGCCGCTGCGACCATCGGCACACTCGGCGGAATCACGTGCCGACGGTTCGAAAGGCGCGGATCGTTCACCGCGCCCGCCCGGCTAGAGGCTGCGCGGAGCTTCGAACGACTGCAAAACAGCGGGCTTTCGCAAGAGCCAGAGGCGTCAGCAAGCCGGCGATCGAATCAGGCGCGACCGCGTCGAAAAACCAACCCGCCGACAGATAACCAGCCTCGGCCGCCAACCAGGAGCGCCAAGCGACGTGCGCCCCGATCGAGACAAGAAGCCCGGGAAAGCGTTGAAAAGAACGGCTGTCGTTTACCGAGTGCCAGCGGAGCAAGCCGCGCCGGCCCGAAAGCGCACCCGTCAAATGCAACCCTCCAACAAATCCTCAAGCTCCCGGCAACCGCCCATCCGGCCCATAAAAGCCCGCCTTCGACGGCGCAACCTGCAACGCGGCGAGCGCCTTGCGGTTGTATTCCATGCGCGTGCGGATCAGCACGCCGTTGTTGTTGTTGCCTTGACGCGCACGGCGAGCGGCCGCGCACAACAATGCCCATTGCTCGGCGATGCGCGCATCGCCCTGAGCGGCGACTTCCATGCCGGCGAAACCGCCCGGCAGGTCGAGCGCGTGCAAATGCGCGTCGCGATCTTTCTCGAGCGCGGCGATACGCTCGGTCAACTCGGTCTTGTTCTCGATGATTCCAGGCAGCGCTTCGAGCGGCTGCGCGGCGATCAGCGCTTTTTCCTCGTGGGCGAGGAGGGCTTCGAACGCCAGAACGGCGGCGACTTCTTCGGTAACGGTGGACAGCAGGGCGTCTCTCATTGCAGCTCGCTAAAAAAACGCGGGTTTCACAATGCGCCTGCCGCCGTCGAATTCCGGTTCCGTTGCGCGTCTGCTTTCGAAGCGAAAGCGGGCGCGGCGGAGAAAGAACTCAGGCGCCAGCGGGCGCGGTTCTGGTTTGCAGCATGTCGCGCGCGGAACTCAGCATGCCGTCTGCGATCTTGCCGGCGTCAATCTTGTAGCTGCCGTCGCGCAGTGCAGCCTTGATCGAATCGACTTTCGCCGTATCGACGTCGGCGCTGTTCGACGCGCGCAGACCCGACGACAGCGATGACAGACTCACTTTCGAGTTCTGCGCGGCGGTCGTGCCGGCTTGCGCCACGCTAGAAGCGCTCTTGGCGTCGTTTTGCGATGCACGTTGCGTAGCGTCTTGAATTCCAGCCAGTGCGATGTTGCTATTCGATTCGATTTTCACGATGTCTATTCCCGTACTTGTTGAGTCCTTTATCGGCGGGGGTGTTTGGAAACTTTACCCAACCGGGGGACCCATACGGGGCATCGACTCGCTCGTCGCCCGCAAAGCCTTACGGGGCGGGCGTCAGAGCAATTGCAACAAAGTGAAACAAACTGTTATCTGGCCCACATAAGGGCTCTAGCGGCTCTTTCAGACTGATTCGTCCGAACGCGGCAGAGCCGAAAAGAGCCACCTTCGGATACGCATCTCGACGGTCTTACTGTCTTTCACGACCTGACTCGCAGATATCTGCCTCAAGCCGTCTCACATCCGTATCTCGACGGTCTGACTGTCCTTCACGATGCCGGTAATGATCTGTCCGTTGGCCGTCTTCACGCGGACTTGCTGGCCGGGCGCGGCGTTGTTCATCACGCTGCCTTCGGCGGAAATCGAGAATCCGGAGCCATCCGTGACGACGTGCACCGTCTGGCCGACCGCAACCGAGCTGGCCGCGCGCAGCATGTCGGTGCGCAGCGGCAACCCCGCCGGCACGCGCGACAGCGCGATGGCGCCCACGGCTTGCGCTGGATCGGTGACCGTGGCCTGCGGCATCGCGGTGATATCGCCTTCGTGGGCGACCACATCGCCCTGACCGAGCATCTCGCCGGGAGCGATCGCGCGCGCCGCCGTGTAGTAAGTCGCGTTGATCGCCACGCGCGCTTGCAGATAGAGCGTCCACGGGCGCTCGCCGACGCAGCGCACGCCCACTGTCATACGGCCCCAGAGCCGTGCGCCGGTCGGCATGAACGGATCGATCGACGAACACGGCGCGAGACCTCGCGGGAACGCAGGCGTCACGGTGATCTCGACCTTGCCCGGCAGTCCGGCGGTTTGTTGCTGAAGAAAAGCCACGGCAGCCGCGCGAATGCTCTCGCCGTCCTGGACGGTGGCGCCGGTGGCGTTCGCCTGTGGCAGCGTCGTCGCGGCGGGCGCTGCGGCGGCTCCCGCCGTGGCGGACGGATTGAAACTGACGCGCTTCATCGGCGATGCCGCGCTGGAAACGGGCGCCGTCGTGCCTGCCGCGATCGGACGCACGGCGCCGTTGCGGGCGGGAATGGCGTCGTCGCGGGTGACGACCACGGGAATCACATCGCGCGATGGCGTAACGGAGGCGACTCTGCGCGGATTCGCGTTCGCGGCGATATCGGGTTGCGCTGCGGTTTGAGCTGCGGTTTGAGCGGCGCCCGGAGCATCGGCAACCTTGGAAACGGGCGCGCTCATCGCGCCGCTTACTGCATTCTGATTAGCAGAGGCCGCCGCGCGCGCCGTTCCAACGCCCGTTTGCGCCTTCGCTTCGCCAGGACCGGGAATGACGATCATGCCGCTTGCGTCGTCCATGGCGTCGTCGGCGGCTTCGGCGCGTGCTTCGAGCGCGAGCGCGGCGTGGCGCATGGCGGCATCGGCGGCTTTGCTGGCATCGCCGTAGCCGCTCGGGCGCGACATCATCGCGGAAGAAATTGCTGCCTGAGAAACGGCGGCCACTGGTGCGGGCGCAGTCGCGGGCGCGGCTTTCGCGGTCTTGAGACCCTTCGCCATTTCCGCCGCGGCTGCCGGATTCGTCTCCGCGTTGCCCGGAATGACGATGGGACCATCGTCCTGCTGCGCGTAAGCGCTCGCGGTAAAGCCAAAACCAGCGGCCCCGACGAACAGGAGGGCCACGCCAGCCGCCGAGCGTCGCGCAAGCGACGACGCCTTCTGCACGCGGCGCTCCATCGCGGCGACGCGGGCAAGAGCCTTCGACGAATGACTGGCGGACCTGCTCATTACTTTTCTCCCTCGCGCGCCGCGAATGCCGCGTCGGCGTTCTGATTCGATTGAGCCGTCCTGCCCTTTGCGGGGGCGCGGACAGGACGGCGACTACAAACCGCTAACGACACGCCGCGATTTTCACGGCGGCACTCCCATTCGACTGACTCGTCTTGCCCAGGCCGGGGCGCGGACAAGACGGCAACTACACATCGCCGGACAAACGCCGCCGCAATGCCACGGCGGCCGAGCCCATCCACCCGAAGTCCCACGAACATCACGGCCGCTTCGACTCCCAAACCATTCCTTTCGACCACGAACCAGATTCTAGATAGACCGCGCGGCGATCAAGCGTCGAATAGAGGCCCCGTTTCCCGGTTATTCGTCGGATTAGTTGTTGCGCGCCGCTCCTAATATTCGTGTCATGCAAAAAGGTCTTGGCGATGCCGGACCCGGACCAAACATCTGTAGAGGACGGTGATGCTAGACAAACTCGACAAGGAATTCGCCTTCGGCCGCGAAGCGCTCGATGTCCGCGCGTATCGGCAGGAACTGCTTTCGTCGAATATCGCCAACGCGGACACGCCGGGCTACAAGGCGCGCGACGTCGATTTCTCGTCCGCCCTTGCCGGCGCGCTGAAGAAAGGCGGCGCCACTGGCACGGCGAGCAGCGCGGGCACGAGCAGCACCGGCACGCTGGCAATGGCGCAGCCGGTCAGCGTGAGCGCCGGCGCGGCAATGGCGGTCACGGCGCGCGGCCACATGTCGGGCACTTCGACGCTCACCGCATCCGGCGGTTCGAGCGACGACTACGGCCGCCTCGCCTATCGCGTGCCGAACCAGCCGTCGCTCGACGGCAATACGGTCGATCTCGACGCCGAGCGCGTGCAATTCGCGGACAACGCGCTGCACTTCGAAGCCGGCATGACGGTGTTGAGTTCGCAGATCAAGTCGATGCTTTCGGCGATCACGTCGAACAGTTAAGGAGCCAGCAAACCATGCCTTCTTTGATGAACATTTTCAGCGTGGCCGGTTCGGCGATGTCGGCTCAGGCGCAACGCCTGAACGTCACCGCGTCGAATCTGGCCAACGCGGACAGCACCACCGGCCCCGACGGCCAGGCGTACAAGGCGAAGCAGGTCGTGTTCGCGGTCGATCCGCTCGGCGGCGCGAAGAGCGGCTCCGGCCAGCAAGTCGGCGGCGTGCAGGTCACCGGCGTGATCGACGACCCGAGCCCGATGAAAACCAGTTACGACCCGAGCAACCCGGCGGCGAACGCGGACGGCTACGTGACGCTGCCGAACGTCGATCCGGTGCAGGAAATGGTCAACATGATGTCCGCGTCGCGTTCCTATCAGGCGAACGTCGAAACGCTCAATACCGCGAAGCAATTGATGCTCAAGACCCTCACCATCGGAACCTGAAGGAACATAACGTGACAACCAGCACAACCATCGGCAGCAACGGCACCACGGTGTCGCAGACGCTCCTCGACACCATGAACGGCGCGTCGTCGGCTTCCTCGACGTCGTCCAGCTCGAGCTCCAGTTCGACTTCGGGCACGTCCGCATCGGACCTGCAGAACACCTTTCTCACGCTGCTCGTGACGCAGTTGAAGAACCAGGACCCGACCAACCCCGCCGACAGCTCGCAGATGACTTCGCAGCTCGCGCAGATCAACACGGTGTCGGGTATCGGTCAGTTGAACACGTCGCTGTCCTCGCTCGCCACGCAGCTTTCCGCCGGCCAGTCGACGCAAGCGGCGATGCTCATCGGTTCGACCGTGCTCGCCTCGGGCAGCAACGTGTCGGTATCGAGCGGCGCGTCGTCGACTTTCGGCGTGCAGCTCGCCAACGACGTGAGCGACCTTCAGGTGGTCGTCAAGAACTCGTCCGGCCAGATCGTCAACACGCTCGACCTCGGCGCGCAGAGCGCAGGCGTCGTGCCGGTCTCGGGCTGGAAGCCGGTCGACTCGAAGGGCAACACGCTCGCCGACGGCACTTACACGATCACCGCGCAAGGCACGATCAACGGCCAGCAGGCAACGGCGACCACGCTCGCGGCCTCGCAAGTCCAGAGCGTCGTGCAGATGACGGGCGGCGCACCGGGTCTCAAGCTCGCGAACGGCTCCACGGTCGCACTGTCGAGCGTCGCCTCGATTCTTTAAACAAACAGACATTCCAGAGAGAAACACATGAGCTATCAACAAGCACTGAGCGGTCTGGGCGCTGCATCGAGCGACCTCGACGTGATCGGCAACAACATCGCGAACGCGAACACGGTCGGCTTCAAGCAAGGCCAGGCGCAATTCGCCGATATGTACGCAAGCTCGATGGCCACCGCCGTCAGCAACCAGATCGGTATCGGCACGCGCCTGTCCGAAGTGCAGCAGCAGTTCTCGCAAGGCACGATCACGACGACCAACCAGGCGCTCGACGTCGCCATCAACGGCAACGGTTTCTATCAGTTGTCGAACAACGGTTCGACCGTGTACTCGCGTAACGGCGTGTTCCATCTCGACAACACCGGCAAGATCGTCAACTCGGCCGGCCTGCAACTGATGGGCTACGCGGCGGATTCGAACGGTGTGGTCAACAGCGCAAGCACGGTGCCGCTCTCGGTGCCGACGGCCAATATCGCGCCGACCGCGACGAAGACCATCACCGCGTCGTTCAACCTGAATTCGCAGGACGCAGTGAAGGACAAGGCCGCGTTCGATCCGACCAACGGCAACACGTACAACGCCTCGACCTCGGTCGATGCCTACGATTCGCTCGGCGGCACGCAGAAGGTCTCGGTGTACTTCACGAAGTCCGCGACGGGCTCGTGGGAGGCGTTCGCGGGTTACGGCGATCCGGTCACGCAAAAGTCGGATCTCGGCGCGGTCACGTTCGATACGTCGGGCAACCTGACGAGCAGCCCGAAATACACCTTCACGATTCCCAACGGCGCGGACCCGAGCGGCACGACCACGCAGTCGCTCACGCTCGACCTCACCGGCACGACGCAATACGGCGCGACGAGCGGTCTCGCGAATCTGCATCAGGACGGCAACAGCACGGGCGAACTGACCGGCTTCACGGTCGGCACGGACGGCATGCTGACGGGCAACTACTCGAACGGCCAGACCAAGTCGCTCGGCCAGATCGCGATTGCCAACTTCAACAACCAGAACGGTCTGCAGAACCTGGGCGGCAACGTCTACGCACAGACGGCGGCTTCGGGCGCGGCGCAGGTCGCGGTTCCGGGCTCGACCAACCACGGCGTGCTGCAAGGCGGCGCGGTGGAAGACTCGAACGTCGATCTGACGAGCGAACTCGTGAGCCTGATCACCGCGCAGCGCAACTATCAGGCGAACGCGCAGACGATCAAGACGCAGCAGGCCGTCGACCAAGCGGTCATCAACCTGTAAGCGTCGCCAAGTCAGTCAAGGAAGGAAGCGATTCATGGACCGTCTGATCTACACCGCGATGACCGGCGCAAGCCAGGCGCTCGAACAACAGAGCGTCGTGGCGAACAACCTGGCGAACGCATCGACCACGGGCTTCAAGGCTCAACTCGCGGCGTTCCGTCAAGTGCCGATGTCGTTCGAGAACCAGTCCGCCGATGGCACGACGCGCACTTTCGTGCTCTCGTCCACGCCGAACGCGGACTACTCGGCAGGCCCGATCTCGCAAACGGGCAATCCGCTCGATGTCGCGATTCAGGGACCCGGCTGGCTCTCCGTGCAAACGGCCGACGGCAACGAGGCCTACACGCGCGCCGGCAATCTGCACGTGGATCAAAACGGTCAGCTCGTCACGGCGAACAACTTGCCGGTGCTCGGCACGAGCGGCCCGCTGTCCATTCCGCCGGGCGCGGAAGTGACGGTCGGCAAGGACGGCACGGTGTCCGCGTTGATTCCGGGCGATCCGCCCACGGCGATCGCGACGGTGGATCAGCTGAAGCTCGTGAATCCCGATCCGTCGACGCTGTCGCGCGGCGATGACGGCCTCTTCCATACCGCCGATGGCGACCCCGCCGAAGCGGACCCGAATGTGGTCGTGGCAGGCGGCTCGCTCGAAGGCAGCAACGTGAACCCGGTCTCCGCGATGGTCTCGATGATCTCCAACGCACGCCAGTTCCAGATGCAGACCAAGCTGATGGAATCCGCGGACCAGAACGAACAATCGGCGAACAAGCTGCTGAACTTCAGCTAAGCCGCACAGCCAAGACATTAGGAAACGAACGACATGAACCGCTCCCTCTATATCGCCGCGACCGGCATGAATGCCCAGCAGTCGCAGATGGACGTGATCTCGAACAACCTCGCCAACGTGAGCACCAACGGCTTCAAGGGCTCGCGCGCGGTGTTCGAGGATCTGCTTTATCAGACCGTGCGTCAGCCGGGCGCGAACTCCACGCAGCAAACCGAACTCGCGTCGGGCAGCCAGCTCGGCACCGGCGTGCAGCAAGTCGCGACAGAACGCCTTTACACGCAGGGCAACCTGCAACAGACCGGCAACTCGAAGGACGTCGCGATCAACGGTCAAGGCTTCTTCCAGGTGACGATGCCCGACGGCACGACCGCCTACACCCGCGACGGTTCGTTTCAGACCAACGCGCAAGGCCAGCTCGTCACGTCGAGCGGCTATCAATTGAATCCGGCGATCACGATTCCGCAAAACGCGACCGCGATCACCATCGGCTCGGACGGCACGGTCTCGGTCACGCAGCCGAGCAGCACGGCCAGCACGACGGTCGGCCAGATCACGCTCGCGTCGTTCATCAACCCGGCCGGTCTCGAAGCGAAGGGCGAAAACCTCTTCGCCGAAACGGGCAGCTCGGGCGCGCCGAACGTTTCGCAACCGGGCCTGAATGGCACGGGCTCGCTGCAACAAGGCTATGTGGAAGCGTCGAACGTGAACGTGGTGCAGGAACTGGTCAACATGATCCAGACGCAGCGCGCCTACGAGATCAACAGCAAGGCCGTGACCACGTCCGACCAGATGCTGCAGACGCTTTCCCAGATGCAGGTTTGACGCAGAAGCATTAAACGGATCATCAAGATGTCGCCACTCAACACTATCGTTAGCGCGTCACGCCTTGCATCGCTTCTCGCGCTCGGCGCGGCGCTTGCCGCTTGCGGCCTCGTGCCGAAGGAACCGATCATCCAGCAGCCGATGACCGCGCGTCCGCCGCAGCCGCCCATCGGCACGCGTTCGCCCGGCGCGATCTACAACGCGGGCTATGCGGGCCGGCCGCTGTTCGAAGATCAGCGTCCGCGCAACGTCGGCGACATCCTGACCATCGTGATCTCGGAAAACGTCAACGCGACGAAGTCGTCGGCGGCGAACACCAACCGCACCGGCACGGGCGCGTTCGCCGTGCCGACCGTGCCGGGCGTCTTCGGCGGCCTCTTCAACAACACGAACCTGTCGGCCACGGGCGCCAACAAGTTCACGGCGGGCGGCGGCGCAAGCGCGGCCAACACGTTCAGCGGCACGCTCACCGTCACCGTCACCGAAGTGATGTCGAACGGCAATCTGATGGTCAGCGGCGAAAAGCAGATGCTCATCAACCAGGGTAACGAATATGTGCGTTTCTCGGGCGTCGTCAATCCGACGACCATCTCGGGCAGCAACACGGTCTACTCCACGCAGATCGCCGATGCGAAGATCGAATATTCGGCGAAGGGTTATATCGACGAAGCGCAAAACATGGGCTGGCTCCAGCGCTTCTTCCTCAACGTCGCGCCGTTCTGACCGATCATGAATTCGCTCCTTCGCTTCCTCTCGTTCTCGCTCGCGGCTGCTGTCGTCGCCATCGGCTCCGTTCCGCATGCGCACGCCGAGCGCCTGAAAGACCTCGTCTCCTTTCAAGGCGTGCGTGACAATCCGCTGATCGGTTATGGCCTCGTCGTCGGTCTCGACGGCACGGGCGACCAGACCATGCAGACGCCGTTCACCACGCAGAGCTTGACCAACATGCTCGGCAACCTGGGCATCACGGTGAATTCAGCGACCACGTCGAACATGCAATTGAAGAACGTCGCCGCCGTGATGGTGACGGCCACGTTGCCGCCGTTCGCGCGTCCCGGCGAAGCGATCGACGTGACCGTATCCTCGCTCGGCAATGCCAAGAGCTTGCGCGGGGGCACCCTGCTGATGTCGCCGCTAAAGGGCGCGGACGGTCAGGTCTACGCGATGGCGCAGGGCAACCTCGTCGTCGGCGGCGCGGGCGCGAGTGCGAACGGTAGCAAGGTGCAGGTCAATCAACTCGCGGTGGGCCGCATCTCCGGCGGCGCGCTGGTCGAGCGCGCAGTGCAGAGCACGGTGCTGCAACAAGGCGGCACCATGCAGATGGAACTGCGCGAGATGGATTTCGACACGACCCAGCGCATCGTCGCGGCCGTGAACAACCAGTTCGGCACGGGCACGGCGCTCGCGCTCGACGGCCGCACGATTCAGTTGCGCGCGCCGTCCGAAGCGAGCGAACAGGTCTCGTTCATGGCGCAATTGCAAAACATCGACGTGCGTCCGGCGCAAGCCGCGGCCAAGGTCATTCTGAATGCACGCACCGGCTCCATCGTGATGAATCAGATGGTCACGCTGCAGAATTGCGCGGTCGCTCACGGCAACCTGTCGGTCGTCATCAACACGAAGACGGCGGTGAGCCAGCCGAACGCGTTCTCGAACGGCCAGACGGTCGCCGCGAAGGAATCGTCGATTCAGTTGAAGCAGGATAGCGGCGCGCTCAAGATGCTTTCGGCGGGCGCGAATCTGGCGGACGTGGTGAAGGGCTTGAACGCACTCGGCGCGACACCGGCCGATCTGATCTCGATCCTTCAGTCGATGAAGGCGGCGGGCGCACTGCGCGCCGACCTCGAAATCATCTAAGGGACGACGGCACATGAACTCGACTTCGAGCGGTATCGCCAACACGGCATTGGCATCTACCGAGACGGGCGGACTGTCGAACCTGACCAACCGCTTCGCGCTCGATACGCAGGGCTTCGACGCGTTGCGCGCGCAGGCCAACGCATCGCCGCAACAGGGTTTGAAGGCGGCAGCCAAGCAGTTCGATGCGGTCTTCACGACGATGATGCTCAAGAGCATGCGCGATGCGACGCCCTCGGACAGCCCGTTCGAGTCGAACGATACGAAGTCGTTCACGGCGATGCTCGACCAGCAGTTGTCGCAGCAGATGTCGTCGAAGGGTATTGGCGTGGCGGACGCGATGTACAAGCAACTCATGCGCACGGCGGGCATCAAGGACACGTCGGCCACGGGCGGCGCGGCAAACGGCATGAACGCGATGAACGCGCTGTCGGGCGGCGGCGGCAGCAGCGACGCGAACGCGGGCAACATCGCCGCAATGAACGCAATGGCCAAGGCCTACGCCGCGGCGCAGGCCAACAAGAGCGGCGCATCGCTCAACAGCGGCAACGGCTACACGGGCGCCGACGCGCTCGATCCGGGCGTGCGCGGCAACGGTTCGGACAAGGTCAACGCGTTCGTCGAACGGCTGGCCACGCCCGCGCAAGCCGCGAGCGCGGCAACGGGCATTCCGGCGCGCTTCATCATCGGCCAGGCGGCGCTGGAATCGGGCTGGGGCAAGCGCGAGATCAAGTACGCGAACGGCGCGACGAGCCACAACATTTTCGGCATCAAGGCGACGTCGAGCTGGACCGGCAAGACAGTGGATTCGGTAACGACGGAATACGTCAACGGTCAGCCGAAGAAGGTCGTGGAGCGCTTTCGCGCCTACGATTCCTACGAAGCCGCGCTCACCGACTACGCGAGCGTCATCAAGAACAATCCGCGTTACGCGCCGGTCGTGGAGGCATCGCGCGATGTCGCGGGCTTCGCGCACGGCATGCAGAAGGCAGGCTACGCGACCGATCCCCAATACGCGAAAAAGTTGATCTCGATCATGCGTCAGATCGCCTGACGAAGCGTTTTCGAATTCGACCGAAAGGCAGGCGTTTCGTCAACGGCGGAACGATCCTGCCTTTTTGCGCTCGGCGCTCAATACGTTGATTTAGAGCCATGCGCGCTCTTTGGCCTGCTTCGTGCATGTGCAAACGTTTTAGTCCTCGTAGGGACGGCGCGCCACATATTTTTCGGGGCTGCCTGTCTAAACTTTGCTGGCAGTTTGCCGCTATCCCTAAGAAGAAACTGCCGGTTCGAAGGTGAGCCGGTTCGACACGTGGCGTAGCGGAAATGGACGGTACGCGACCAATGAATACGGCCAGCACAATGAATATCAATCACATGCAGGACTTCGCCGACGACGACATTGCGCCGATCGTGGACTTTGGACGACGCAATCCGCTGGAGATCGGTGTGTCGTTGCGCAACCTTGCCCATCGCGGCGACTTTTTGACCGCACAATACGGCGACGGGCAGATTGTTACGCGCCTTTTGGACGTCGATGTTACGGGACATCGCTTTACGTTCGACTGGGGCGGCATGGCGGAACAGAATCGTCACGTGCTGGCTGCGCCCAAGCTGATTTTCAGTTCGGCGCCGGACGGCGTGCGACTCGAATTCACCACGGGCGCCGCGCGTGAGACCGTGTTCGACGGACGTCCCGCTTTCGAGGCCGAGTTTCCGCCGGTGCTTTACTACATGCAGCGTCGCGAATATTTCCGCGTCGAAGCGCCGGTGCTCGACCCCTACATTTGCAGCGGTTCGCTGCCGGATGGCGAGCGCTTTCGCTTCGAAGTGCATGATCTTTCGCTCGGCGGCGTCGCGTTGCGAACCACGGACGAACGCGTGGCCGACCTGGAGATGGGCATCGTGATTCAGGATGCCGAACTGCACTTCACGACCACCGGCAAGGTGACCGTGGATATCAAGCTGGTGTCGCACAGGGAATCGACGACGGCCAAGGGCGATCGCCGCTTCACGCTCGGCTTCAAATTCATCTCGATGCCGGGATCGGCGGAAAACACGCTGCAGCGGCTCATTACGCAACTGGAAATGAAGCGGCGCGCGCTGGCGAAGTAAGGCGGCCGTTCATATTGGTTTCATCCCTCGCGGCGGCGCTGCTCTGAGCGCCGCCCGTTCTGCTGCAAGGTTTCCCGGCTTTTTGCATTCCCTCGCGTCGCGATACAGCTAAAAGCGCCCGCCGAAATCCAATCCGAATAAGCCCCAAAACCCCCTTCAAATCGCCAAATTGCGCTTGCACGACGCGCCCGATAATGCTCAAGTCGAGCAAACCGTCCACGGTATCCGCGTTGAAGAACCGGTCCGCGAACGTTTGCCGAAACGCTCAACTTTCCCGGCGCTTCGCCGATAAACAAGGCAGCTATCCGGCGGCGTTGCATGACGCCATCGCCGCCAAGACAAGGATCAACGCATGTCCAACAACATCTTCAATATCGGCCTGTCGGGACTGAATGCGGCTCAATGGGGCCTGACAGTCACCGGGCAGAACATCAGCAATGCGGCGACGCCCGGTTATACGCTCGAAAAGGCTTCGTTTCAGGAGTCGTCGGGACAGTACACGGGTTCCGGCTATCTCGGCAGCGGCGTGCAGACGACTACCGTCACGCGTCAATACAGCCAGTATTTGACCACGCAGGTCAACAACACGACCGCGTCGAGCAGCGCCGCCAACACCTATTACTCGTTGATCTCGCAGCTGAACAACCTGGTTGGCGATCCCACCACCGGTATCGCAACCGGCATCAGCAACTATTTTTCGGGCATGCAGTCGGTGGCGAATTCGGCGAGCAGCACGTCGTCGCGCCAGTCGCTCATGAGCAACGCGCAGACGCTCGCGAATCAGCTCAATTCGGCAGGCGAGCAATACGACCAGTTGCGTTCGAGCGTCAACACGCAACTGACGAGCGCGGTCTCGTCGATCAACAGCTACACGCAACAGATCGCTGATCTCAACAAGCAGATCAACGTCGCCAGCGCGCAAGGTCAGCAGCCCAATCAGTTGATGGATCAGCGGGATCAGGCCGTCGCGAGTCTCAGCTCGATGGTCGGCGTGCAGGTCGTGCAAACGGATGGCAACTACAACATCTTCGTCGGCAACGGACAGCCGCTCGTCGTCGGCGGCACGGCTTCGGCATTGCAGACGGTGACATCGCCGACTGACCCGAGCGAATTGACGGTCGCGTTCAAGAGCAAGGACGGCACGACGCCGACCGCCGCGCAGACGCAATACCTCGATACAAGCGCGTTGTCGGGCGGCGTGGTTGGCGGCCTGATGGACTTCCGCTCGCAAACGCTCGATCCGGCGCAAGCGCAACTCGGCGCGATTGCGACGAGCTTTGCCGCGCAACTGAACGGACAGAACTCGCTCGGCCTCGATCTGAACGGCCAGGCTGGCGGCGCGCTCTTCTCGGCGGGTTCGCCCACCGTCTACGCCGACGCGCGCAACAAGGGCACCGGCACGGTCACGGCCGAGTTCTCCGATGCCACGCAGCCCACGTCCAGCGATCTCACGGTCACCTATAACGGCACCGGCTTCGACGTGACCGATACCCAGAGCGGCAAGGCGCTCGGCAGCTTCACGCCGCCCAACGCGTTCGACGGTCTGAAGATCACGCCGTCGGGCACGATGCAAGCGGGCGACTCGTTCTCCATTCAGCCGACGCGCGCCTCGCTCGACAACTTCCAGCTCGCGACGACCAACGGCTCCGCGATCGCGGCCGCTTCGCCCGCGGTGACATCGGCGGCGACCGCGAACACCGGTACGGCCACGATTTCCTCGGCGACGGTCGCGGCGGGTTACAGCACGCCTTCGGCTATCGCACTCACGTACAACTCGACGGCGGGCGGCTTCACGTCGAATGTCGTGGTGACCGTGGGCACCACGAATTACCCGGCCAACACGACCATTCCCTACGATTCGTCGAAGGGGCTCACTGTCACGTCGAACGGCATCAGCGCGACGATCAGCGGCAAGCCGGCCAATACGGACGTGTTCAACATCAATCCGAACACGGGCGGCACGAGCGACGGCAGCAACGCGCTCACCATGTCGAACCTGGTGTCGACCAAATCGATGAACGGCACCGACACGCTCACGAATTCCTATGCGAACTACGTGAACCAGATCGGCAACCAGACGAACCAGCTGAAGAGCACGAGCTCGTCCCAAACGGCGCTGCTCAGTCAGGCGACATCGGCGCAACAGTCCGTGCAGGGCGTGAACCTGAACGAGGAAGCGGCGAACCTCATGCAGTATCAGCAGCTTTATCAGGCGAACAGCAAAGTGATTCAGACGGCTTCGACGCTGTTTCAGACGCTGCTTGGCATCTTTAACTGAGGCATTTAGCGATGCGTATATCCAGTTCGCAGTATTTCAACATGAACGTCGCTTCGATGAGCGACCAGCAGAGCTCGCTTGCCTCGATGTATCAGCAGATCTCGTCGGGCAAGCGCATTCTGACCGCTTCCGACGACCCGCTCGGTGCCGCGCAGGCCGTGCAGCTCACGATGAAGACCGCCACGCTCACGCAATACAGCGCGAATCAGACCACGGCGCTTTCGTCGTTGCAGCAGGAAGATTCGACCTTGAGCGACGTGAGCGGCGTGCTGCAAAGCATTCAGACGCAAGTCGTGCGCGCGGGCGATGGCTCCCTCACGAACGCGGATCGCAAATCGATTGCGGATACGCTGCAGGGTTATCGCGACCAGTTGATGAGCGTCGCGAACACGACCGACAGCGAAGGCAATTACATTTTCTCGGGTTTAAAGGGCGGCACCGCGCCGTTTTCGAACAATGCTTCCGGCGTAGGCACGACGTATTCGGGCGATGCCGGCCAGCGCACGGTGCAGATCAGCTCGGGCCGCTCGATTCCCGTGGGCGACACCGGCTCGTCGATTTTCATGGGCGTGTCGCCCACGGATAGCGACGCGGTACCGTCGGCATCGGCGACCAATACGGGCACGGCCACGATCAGCAAGGTGAGCACGACGGATCCGGGCAACGCGAACAATGCGAGCACGTATTCGATCGCGTTTTCGGTATCGTCGACGGATGGTTCGACGAGCTACCTCGTGACCGCGACGCCGCCTGACTCGTCGTTGTCGACGACACCGACCGCATACACGGCCGGCACGGCGATTTCGTTCGGCGGTCAGAAGGTGACGGTCAGCGGCGCGCCCGCGAACGGCGACAGCTTCACGGTGCAGCCGGCGGCATCGGGCAACAACGATGTGTTCGCGACGCTCGACAATTTGATCAGCGCGCTCAAGCAGCCGACGGGCACGCCAGCCTCGGAAGCGACGTTGACCAACGCGTTGTCGACGGCTTCGACCAAGCTCGACAACACCTACACGAACGTGTTGTCTGCGCAGACGGTGGTGGGTGGCCGCGAGCAGGAAGTGAAGGCCACGCAGACGTCGATGGCGACTTCGCAGACGCAGACCGCCAGCGATCTTGCGAATCTGACGAGCATCGATCTGGTTTCGGCGATCAGTTCTTATGAGCTCACGCAGAACTCCTTGACGGCGGCACAGCAGGCGTTTTCGCAGATTCAGAAGTTGTCGTTGTTCAACTACCTCAGCTAATAAGGAGTCTTTGCCTCTCGTTTTTTAAGGGAACTTCGAGAAGGGCATCGTGCGGTTTGGCGATGCTCTTTTTTTCGTTTTTTCAGTGGAAGAAGCCGGGAACGATTGCCTATGATTGACGCACCGGACTTAAGTGCAACGTCGAAGATTCGTGCGCCATGAGATACCGACTGCTTGGTGAGACGGGTGACGGAAATGAGGATTGATCGCGCGCTCGTTGTGCTCTGTGCAATGACATGTCCGATCATGTTTGTCGCGTGTGGAAGCGGCTCGGATTCGCCGCCTGCCCGCAAGAACACGGCACAACTCGACGCCGGGCGGGCACAGTGGGCCGCGACGCTGCCGGAGCCGGACGCTGACTACGGTGAATATCCGTCGAATTATCAGGACATCATCAAGGCGGCCATGGCGAAGACGCTCAAAGACCCCGAGTCGGCGCGCTATGGCGATTTCTCCACGCCAAGAAGGATCAGGCTATCGAGAACATGACGGAGCACCGTGCCGTTTATGGTTATCTCGTGTGCACGGACATCAACGCGAAGAACAGCTATGGCGGTTACACGGGAGCCAAGCGCCGCTGGTTCCTTATTCGTAACGGCGCTGTCGTTCGGTATGGTGAACGGCCCATGTATGTCGGGCACGTTGCGCCGTGCATGCGCGCACCGTGAGCCACGATGCGGGCAATGACGCGTCAAGAACCCATCGAGCCCGCGATCCTTCCCACCTGTCCCAGCCCCGCCTCGAAGATCCGCTGAAAAAACGGCATCAAATTAGGCACCATCAACTGAAGCAGCAACAAGCCGACGAGCATGGTGACCGGAAAACCCACCTGGAAGATGCCGATCTGCGGCGCCGCGCGATTCAGAATGCCGAGCGCGAGATTGGCGATAAGAAGCGCCGCCACGACCGGCAACGACAGCAACAACCCGGTGGAAAAAACCGAAGCGCCATAACCCACCATCACCCGCCAACCTTGCGCATGCGAAGCGGACGCCACGACATTGACATCGACGGGCACGCTCTGGAAGGTCGTGATCAGCGCGGCGATCAGTTGCAGATGCCCGTCGAAGACGAGAAACGCCAGCATTGCCAGCGTGTTGAGATAGCGCGATACCACCACGGCATTGCCACCCGCGCGCGGATCGTAAAGCATCGCGAAACCGAGGCCCATTTGCTGTCCGATGAACTCGCCAGCCGCATCGACGGCGGCAAAGGCTATTTGCATCGTCATGCCAATGGCCGCGCCAATCAGGAACTGATTGACGATGATCCACACGCCCGCCGCTGAGAACACCGTGGCGTCGGGCATGGCGGGTAAGGTGGGCGCGACGATCAGCGTGATGAAGGCCGCCAGCGCGATCTTCACGCGCGTGGGCAACGCCATATGGTTCAGCACCGGCGCGGTGGCCATCAAGGCGAGGATGCGCACGAACGGCCACAGAAACGCCGTGAGCCAGCCGTTCAGTTGCGCATAAGTAACCGAGAACATCGAACGAATCAGCCCGTGATCGCAGGCGTGATGGTGAACACGTGCCGCATGTAATCGAGGATGGTCGTGAGCATCCACGGTCCTGCGATCACGAGCGTCACCGCCACGGCGATCAGCTTCGGAATGAAGGAGAGCGTCGATTCGTTGATCTGCGTGGCCGCCTGAAAGAGACTAACCACCAGACCCACGACGAGCGCGACCAGCAAGAGCGGGGCAGCCAGCAGCAACGCGACATACATCGCCTGATGCGCTATGGTCATGACCGATTCGGGTGTCATTCCAGCAACCTCAATAGAAACGATAACGTTACGAAACGAAGCTCTGCGCAAGCGAGCCGATCAGCAACTGCCAGCCATCGACGAGCACGAACAGCATGAGCTTGAAGGGCAGCGCGATGGTCGTGGGCGAGACCATCATCATGCCCATCGACATCAAGACGCTCGCCACCACCACGTCGATGATGAGGAACGGAATAAAGATGGTGAAGCCGATCTGAAACCCCGTCTTCAGTTCGCTCGTCACGAACGAAGGCACCAGCAGCGACAGCGGCACGTCTTCCGGACCGTTCATCGGCGCGGCCTTCGAGATGCGGGCGAACAGCGCGAGATCCGCTTCGCGCGTCTGCTTCAGCATGAACTGCTTGAAGGGCGCGACGCCGCGCTGCATGGCCTGATCCATCGCGATGGTGCCGTCGGAGAAGGGCTTGTATGCGTCGGTGTAGGCTTTGTCGAGCACCGGCGACATCACGAAAAACGAGAGAAACAACGCGAGGCCCACGAGCACTTGATTAGGCGGCGTGCTCGTCGTGCCGAGCGCCTGGCGCAAGAGCGACAGCACGATGATGATGCGCGTGAAGCTCGTCATCATCAGGACCATGGCCGGGAGGAACGAGAGCATCGTCAGCAGCAACATCGTCTGCACGCTGAGCGAGTACGTCGTGCCGCCGTTCGGGCCGGGGCTGGTATTGAAGGCGGGAAGACCCGCCGTGCTTTGCGCGAGCGCCGCGACCGGCAACAAGGCGATCACGACCGGCAGCGCCAGTTTCACGCCGCGCACGATGTTACGACTGACCTGCATTACTTGCTCCCGCCCACGAACTTCTGAAGACGCTTGTTCGCTTCACCGGCGAGGGCATCGCGAAACCGCTGACCAAAACTGCCTTGCAACGTTTGCGCGGCCGACGGTGCTGGTTCGCCGCTTACGTCCGCATCCGCCGATCCGGCGGGCATGGTATGCAGCAAGCGCACGTTGCCGGGCCCCGCGCCGAGCACGAGCCAGGTATCGCCTATTTCGACGACCGCCACGCGCTCCTTGTTGCCGAGCGACGCGCCGCCCACTACTTTCACGAGGCCGCCTTTCCGGCCGCCTTGCAAGCCGAACTTGCGAGCGAGCCACGCGCAACCGAACACGAAGCCGATCACGATGACGAGACCGAACAGCGTCTGCAACACCGCGCCGAAACCGAGCGACGGCACGGCGCTTCCCGCGCCGACGCTCGAAGCGATCTGCGCGGCGTGGTTCACGGCGTTCATATCGGCTGCGCGGGACAGCGCAGGCACGAAGGCAATCAGGACGGCGGCAAAGCGTTTCATCGATTCAACTTCCGGATACGTTCGGACGGCGTGATGATGTCGGTCAGGCGAATACCGAACTTGTCGTTCACGACGACCACTTCGCCTTGCGCGATAAGACAACCGTTCACGAGCACGTCCATTGGCTCGCCCGCCATGCCGTCGAGTTCCACGACCGAACCCTGCGCGAGCTGCAGCAGGTTGCGAATCGCGATCTTCGTGCGGCCGAGTTCCACCGTCATCTGCACGGGGATGTCGAGAATCATGTCGATGTCGTTGCGCGTCGAAGGCGCCGCGGCTTTCGACAAGGGCTGGAACACGCCCGCGCTGGCCACGGCAGGCGTTTCGTTGCCGTTCTGCTCGGCGAGCGCGCTCGCCCAGTCGTCCATCGACAACTCTTCCGCCTTCATGTCGCCCACGCCGGTCGAGCCGGGCAGTGTGCCTTCCTGCAAGAGATCACTCATATCCACCTTCCTTCATGTTGTCCGACGCGCTGACCATTTTCTGCACGCGCAGCGCGTATTGACCATTGAAAATTCCGTAGCCGCATTCCATCACCGGCACGCCGTCCACCTTGGCGACGACATGCTCGGGCACGTCGATCGGCAGCACGTCGCCCTTGCGCATGTTGAGCAGCCTTTCAAACGACGAACGGATCTCGGCGAGTTCCACCGTCAGTTCCACTTCCGCCGATTGCACTTGCTGCGAGAGCACGCGCACCCAGCGGCGATCCACTTCGAGCGCTTCGCCCTGAATCGGCGAGGAGAGCTGATCGCGAATCGGCTCGATCATCGAGTAGGGCATGCAGATATGCAGCGTGCCGCCCGTCGAACCGAATTCGATGGTGAACTGCGTCACGATGACGATTTCATTCGGCGTCGCCACGTTCGCGAACTGCGTGTGCATTTCCGAGCGCATGAATTCGAACTGCAGCGGACGCACGCTCTTCCACGAAGCGGAGTAGTGCTCGAATACCAGCGTGAGCAGCTTGTGAATGATGCGTTGCTCGGTCTGCGTGAACTCGCGGCCTTCGACGCGCGTATGGAAACGCCCGTCGCCGCCGAAGAGGTTGTCGACCACGAAGAACACGAGGTTCGGATCGAACACGAACAGCGACGTGCCGCGCAGAGGCTTCACATGGACCAGGTTGAGGTTGGTCGGGATCGGCAGATTGCGCGTGAATTCGCTGTACTTCTGCACCTTCACCGGGCCGACGGAGATTTCCGCCGAACGCCGCATGAAGTTGAAGATGCCCACGCGCAACAGGCGCGCGAAGCGGTCGTTGATGATTTCGAGGCCGGGCATCCGGCCGCGGACAATGCGTTCCTGCGTCGCGATGTTGTAAGGACGAACGCCGGCGGGCTTGCTGTCGTCTGAAACCTGATCGACTTCGCCGGTGACGCCCTTGAGGAGGGCATCGACCTCCTCCTGCGACATGAACTCTTCGTGGCCCATGACTCTTTTCCGTTTCCTTGAATCTGGTGCGCGGGCTTACTGCACGACGAATTCGGTGAACAACACTTCTTCGACGTGGGCGGGATGATCCGGCGCGCTGGCGGCCTTCTCGACGGCTTCGCGCAGTTCGTCGGCGAGCTTGCGCTTGCCTTCGACGGTCGCCATCTCTTCGGGGTGCTTGCCGGAGATGAGCATCAGCACGCGACTGCGGATCTCAGGCATGCGTTCGGTGATCTGCACCTGAGCCTTTTCGTCCGCGAGCTTGAGCGACAGACCGACGCGCAGGTAGTGCATGATGCCGTCGTCGGCTTGCAGGTTGACGGTCAGCGAATCGAGCGGGAAGAACACGGGCGGCGGCACCGGTGCGGGCTTGGCGGGGCCGTGAGGCTGCTTGCCGAGCATGAAGTAAGCGCCGCCGGCGCCAGCACCCAGCAGAACGACCGCGCCAATGGCGATGATCAGAGTCTTCTTGAGCTTGCCGCTCTTCGCGGGAACGATGTCTTTCGGATTTGCAGTGGTGGTAGCCATGAATTCTTGCCCTCTTTCGATAGGTTGAATTGTTGGCTATAACGCCGTTGAGCGATGGGGCGAAAAGAGGGGGGATTTGGGGCTAACTCGTGGGTTAGGGCAGCTTGCTGGCGGATGCAGAGCCTTGCTATTCCGGTCTCGACGGCCCGTGAGCGAACGCTGAAAATGGGCGCGCGAACGCATTGCCGCGAGAAAGTTGCCCATGCACAGCATTTGGCACTATTTTTCAGCAAGGGCCCTTCGGTCATGTGAAACTGCGGTACGGGCGATACGCCAAGCGTTTCAGGCCGCTTTCTGGAAGGTTAGATGCGGCTATAACGCCTTCGCCTGAACGACGTTTCTTGCATTTAACGCGCATATCTACAAATCGACGTTAGACACAAACGTGTTGTCATCGCCGACGTACAAGAAAGGCAATAGCGAAATGACCGTCTATTACGCCGCCGTGGATGGCGACCCGCTCACCAGCGAAGAGGGGAGCTACGTAATCGCGCAAGGGCGAACTCGGCGCATTGCGGACGAAAGCGGTCGACTGCGCGGCGGGGCAGTGATCGGCGACTTCGCCTTCTGCACAGCTTGCGAGAGCACAGGCGAAATTACCTATGGTGTCCATCTAACACCGGGCCGTAGACCTAAAGATCGGGGACGCGATTGGGCGCTTGGCGGCGACCGGGTTCTTTGCCAGTGCTCGACGTCTCCGATCATCTATCCGGCTCACGGAAGACGATGCCGGATATTCGATCACGCGCCCATCACGCGCTTCTCGTCGAGCAATGCTTCGGCAGAGCCGCCGGTACCTCCTGATGCAGACCACTGGATCAGCTTCACTCTGCGCGAGCCGGAAAGCTACGAGGGCATGTCATGCGTCGCACGCTTCGCGGACGGGTCCAGCGAGCGAGGCAGTATCGGCGGCGGCAACAACATCCGGTTCGCTAGATCGAACACCAGCGCATGCACACATATCGAGATCGCGGTAAGCGTTTCTCCCAGTGAGGAAGCGACCGTATCTCAAGCACTTTTATCGATTATTCGAGCTTAATGCCAGACACAAGAGCGCCAGTAAGCGGCAGTACCATCAGAGGTTCTTTCGCGGCGAACAAAGATCACCAGATTGATTCCCGGATTCTGGCCGATGCGCGCGCCGCTCTCGAAGGCGCTGGAGCGTATTTCTCCCAAAGCGTTATCAGCGACGCGAGCGTGCGAGCGCGTTATGCCGCTGGCATCGAGCGAATGAGCGAGAACGTTCAAACCGAAGTCAACGCTGGACGCATGACCGCTGCAGAGGGTGCGGCCTTCTGCCAGGACATGCGCAATCGCATCATGGAAGAGGCGAGGACGGCCACTTCGCCCACGAGTTTGGCAAAAGCACAGGCATATAAGGCAGAAGGGCTTGGTCTTGAAAAGCTTCTCGACAAGTACTCGGTTAAAAACTTTTCCAAGCCGTTTCATGCATTGACCGAGTCTGAAAAAGACCGCGCTTACTTCTCGATAATCGAATCGGCGGGAAGGAGTAACGCCAAGGTCAACGCAAAAACGGCCCGAATGAGATTGATGGGCAAGGTCGGCCTCTTGATAACAGGAGTGCTCGCCGGATATGAGATTTTGAACGCCAGAGACAAGATAAGCGAAGCTGAACGCCAAATTGCGTCCATTGAAGGCGGGTTGATCGGCGGTGCGCTTGCGGGTCTTGCCGTAGGATCAATCTGCGGACCGGGAGCCCCAATATGTGCTCTCGGTGTGGTCTTGATCGGTTCAACTCTCGGTTCTGTCGTAACTCAAACCGCTCAGGACGCTTATCTCGACGAATTGGAGGAATTCCGCACGTGGGGCATCAGATAGACCAGCAGGCAAGGGAGCGCATTTGGACGACGATGGCAGAATTCTTCGTCGATAACAGAATCGACTACGACTACCAAGCATCGAAAATATGTGTCTATCCATTGAAAGAACTCAAAAAGATTTTCTTTCGGGAGGTTGCTCCAGTGTGCGGTCCGAACGCCTTAACTGCAGCGCCGCCGATCTGGCTTTCATTCGATGATCAAACGGTGATCGATGAAGTCAGGAGACTCCTCTTGAAACGCGACGCGTCTGCTTTCTTCCGTTTGCGACACGAACTCAGCGTTCTGTATCTTCGGGTGACACTCAACGGAATTTGGCAGGAAGTCGAGAGAGCGATCACGCGTCAGCGAGGACGCGCAACCTGTGCTTGATCAATGTGATTGCAATCGGCTCGTCTCAAGAAGCCGAATCGATTGCACCACGGCCATCAAGCAAACGTATCCACCAACCCGACCGTGCGCCGCACCGGCATCGTCACCGTGCTTGCCACGCCCGAATCGCTACCGCCGACGCCGCCAACACCGCCCACGCCGCGTCCGTTGCCCGACGACGAGCGGCCCTCGCCGCGGTCCTGTTGCGACGACTGGCGCGCGAATCCATCCGAAACGCTGGTGGAGCCTAGGCTGATACCGTTGGCTTCCATCGCCTCGCGCAGCTTCGGCATCGCGGCTTCGACCGCTTCGCGCACCTGCGCATGCTGCGACACGAAGAGCGCGTGCGCGTGATTCTCGGAAACCTGCAGAGTGACCTGCAACGGGCCGAGATCCTTCGGATTGAGCGTCAACTCCGCACTCTGTTGCTGCGAATTCGAGAGGAAAACGACTTTCTGGCTGAACGCATCGTCCCAGCCGCCAGCGCCCACGTGAGGCGCAATCGCCGCGCTGGTCGCCGCCGTCATCTCGCCCTGCGCACTCGATACCGCCGATCCCGCCGATGCCGATTGCATCGCCACCGCGCGCGCCGCTGCATCGGCTTGCTGCGAGATGGCTTTGTACGCCGCGCTGCCCGCATCGGCTTGCGGGGTCAGCGCGGCCTGAACCGCTGCCGCATCGCTTGCCAGTGCCGCGGTCGTGGCCGGCGCCGCGTTGTCCCCGGCATCGCCGGCGAGCGCGTTGAGCAGGCCGCCCGAGCGATTACCCTTCGATCCTTCGCCGACCATGCCACCCGACGCCTCGTCGCTTTTTCCAGCGCCCGTGGCCACGCCCGCGCCCGCATGCGCCGATGCCGCCGCGTTCATCGGCACGGCATTCGCCGGCACGTTGTTCATCGCGGCGAGCGCGGCCTGCAGCGCATCTTGCGCGGACTTGGCGTCGCCGCTCTTGTGCGTGTCGCCGGTCGCGGTCTTGTCGTCATCCGTCGATGCAACCGCCGTCGCGGCCGCATCGGTTACGTCGGACACGGTGGTATTCGCAGCTTCGGCGGCGTCCGCGCGCTCGGCCGCATCGGCGGCATCCGTCGCTTTCGCGGGCTTTGCCGGGGCGGCACGCTTGGACGCATCCGCCGTTTCGGTCTTGCCCGAAGGCTTCGATGCCTCCTTCGTCGAATCCGTCTTGCCGCTCTTGTCGGCCGACGACGACGCCTGCGTGTCTGGCGCGCTATCGCTCTTCTTCACGTCGCTCGCGTCGTCCGACTTGCTGGCGCTCGCGGTGTCGTCGGACTTCGGCACGTCATGCACGCTCGACTTGGCCGCAGTGGACGAAGACAAGGACGACGCCGCCAGCGCCTTGGCTGCCTGTGCGTCGGCATTGGCCTTGTCGGTCATGCTCTGCAGCGTCAGGCCGAACGACGCGCCTGCGTCCGCTGCACGCTTTTTGGCAGCTGAAGATGACGAAACGCCCGACTGCGCGCCGATGGAAGAAACGGAGGACATGCGTTACCTCGAAAAAGTCCGGTAGTTGAATTCAGGCGCGTTCGGCGCGCATGCGCAGCACCTTGGCCGCGTGCTCGTCCGATTCGCGCTGTTCCACGCGCGCCGCCTTCTTGGCGAGCAACGCCTCGCCGCGCGCCGCGAGCACCTCGTAGCTGCCGACCTTCTGCTTCTTGAGACGCCATTCCGGCTTCGCCGCCTCGATGCGCTGGTCGGCCATCACGAGCAACGTGCGCTGTTGCGCAATCGCCGAGTCCAGCGTGTCGACGAACGCCTGGAAGTTACGCAGCGTCTGCGCCGTCGTGCCTTGCTGCGCCGACGCCGTGAAACGCGCGTGATATTCGTCGCGATACGTCACGAGCGAATTGAGTTGCCCCTCGATTTCGTTGCGCTCCTGCTGAAGCTTGCCCAGCTTCTTGGTCGCGGCGTCGAGTTCTTCCTGAGCGAGTTCGATCAGGGTGTTGATCGGCAGATTCTTTGACATGGACGAGTTGGTCTCTGTGGTCGCGCGGTTTTTTAATAACTTATGACAAATATAGGTGCGGCTGCAAATACTAGTTGAAAAGTTGATGCAATAAATCAAGACTCGGTTCGAAATTCGCCTGCTCGCGAAAGCCTTGCTGTAAAAACGACTCCATTCGCGGATAAAGCGCGATGGCCCGGTCGAGCAGGGCATCGCGGCCGCTGGAATACGCGCCCACGTTGATCAGATCGCGATTGCGCTGATAACGCGAAAGCATCTGCTTGAAAAGGCGCACGTGTTCGAGATGCTTGTCGTCGATGAGCGCGGTCATCGCGCGGCTGATCGACTGTTCGATATCGATAGCCGGATAATGCCCCGCCTCGGCGAGCGAGCGGTTCAGCACGATATGGCCGTCGAGAATGGCGCGGGCCGAATCGGCGATCGGATCTTGCTGGTCGTCGCCTTCGGTGAGCACGGTGTAGAACGCGGTGATCGAACCGCCGCCTTCCGGGCCATTGCCGGTACGCTCGACGAGCGCGGGCAGCTTGGCGAACACCGACGGCGGATAACCCTTGGTCGCGGGCGGCTCGCCAATCGCAAGTGCGATCTCGCGCTGCGCCATCGCGTAACGCGTCAGCGAATCCATGAGCAGCAACACATGCTTGCCCTGATCGCGGAAATATTCGGCCAGCGAAGTCGCGTAAGTCGCGCCCTGCATGCGCAGCACCGGCGAAACGTCGGCCGGCGCGGCCACGACGACCGAACGCGCGAGACCGTCTTCGCCCAGAATCTGTTCGATGAATTCCTTCACTTCGCGGCCGCGTTCGCCGATCAGTCCGATCACGATCACTTCCGCGCTCGTGTAGCGCGCCATCGTGCCGAGCAGCACCGATTTACCGACGCCCGAACCCGCGAACAGGCCCATGCGCTGGCCGCGTCCAACCGTCAGCAGCGAATTGATTGCGCGCACGCCGACGTCCAGCACTTTGTGAATCGGCTCGCGATTCAGCGGGTTGATGACCGGCGATGACAACGGCGCATCGACTTTTGCGCCGAGCGGGCCGAGTCCGTCGAGCGGACGGCCGGATGCATCGACCACGCGGCCGAGCATCTCCCAGCCGACTGGCAGACGTTTTGCGCCTGCCATCGGATCGTTGATCGGCGCGCTTTCCAGCGGATACACGCGCGCGCCGGGCAAGAGGCCGGCCATTTCCGTGGTCGGCATCAAGAAGAGTCTGTCGCCCGCGAAGCCGACGACTTCGGCTTCGGCGGTCGGAATGGCGCTGCCCGGCGGCAGTTCGATCATGCATTCGGAACCGACGCCCATCTTCAGGCCGACCGCTTCGAGCACGAGGCCGGCGGCGCGCGTGAGACGTCCGCACGGACGCAGCGGCTTGGCGATCGCGGTACGCGCCTTGAGGGCGTCGAGCTTGTCGCGCCAGGCGTCGATATGCGGATTGCCCGCCATGTTCGCGAGTTCCGCGATGGTCCGCGCAGCGAGTTCCTCCGGCGATTCTTCCTCGACGACAGCCTCCGGCCCGAACGACGCGCGCGCGATTTCCTGCTCCAGCTCGCTCAGTCCGTCCTGCGTGATGCGATGCGTCATTGCGCTATTTACCACGGCTTGTTCCTCCCCAATGCCGCCGCGACACGCTCCCAGCGCGACGCATTGGTCGAATCGATTTCGCCGCTCGCCGCGTGCGCGCGGCAGCCGCCGCGTTCCACGAGCGGGTCGGGCCGCACCATCCAGCCAGCCGCGCCGAGTTCTTCCTGCAAGTACGCATCGACGATAGGCAAATCGGCGGGATTCACGATCAGCGTCGGCGATCCCGTGAGTTCCGGCTCGGCCGCGATCACTTCGCGCGCCACGGTGACGAGCGCCGTCGGGTCGTGCGCCAGATGCTGCCGCACCACTTGCTGCGCGATATCGACCGCGAGCGTGGCGAGCGTTTCCGCGATGGCGGCATCGGCGGCTTGCAGCGCGATCCTGAACGCATCGGCGATTTCCGCGAGACGCGCCGCTTCGGCGAGCGCTTCCTTGCGGCCGTCCTCGAAACCCTTGGCGTGACCTTGTTCGAAACCGGCCTGATACCCGATCGCCTGTCCAGCCACATGACCCGTGGCGAGACCTTGCGCATGCGCGTCTTCCTCGACGCGGCGCAAATGCGCTTCGAGCGCTGCCTGATCCGCCGCGCTGTGGTCCACGGTGACGGGATCGAACGAAGCCATCTCCCAGCGCTGATACGCGGAGAGCGGCGCCTTCGGGTTCTGGGCCGGATTAGACATATGCATCCTCTGCCTTGCCGCCTAATTGAATCTGGCCGTTTTCCGCCAGATTACGCACCACCTGAAGCACCTTGCGTTGCTGCTGCTCGACTTCCGACACACGCACCGGACCGCGCGAATCGAGGTCTTCCGCAAGCAATTCGGCCGCGCGTTGCGACATGTTCGACAGGAACTTCTGACGCAACGCGGGCTGCGCGCCCTTGAGCGAGACGATCAGCGTTTCGGATTCCACTTCCTTCAGCAGCAACTGGATCGCGCGGTCTTCCAGGTCGAGCAGGTTCTCGAACACGAACATCTGGTCGATGATCTTCTGCGCGAGTTCCACGTCGTATTCCTTGACGTTGTTGATCACGCCCTCTTCATGGTTGCTCGACATGAAGTTGAGAATCTCGGCCGCCGTGCGGATACCGCCCATCGGCGCGCGCTTCAGGTTGTCGCTGCCGGAGAGAAGCGTGGTCAGTACATCGTCGAGTTCGCGCAGCGCGGCGGGCTGAATACCGTCGAGCGTGGCGATACGCAGCAGCACGTCGTTACGCAGACGGTCGTTGAGCAGCGAGACGATTTCCGAAGCCTGATCGCGGTCCAGGTGCACGAGGATCGTCGCGATGATCTGCGGATGCTCGTTCTTGATGAGTTCCGCGACCGCGCCCGAGTCCATCCACTTCAGACCTTCGATACCGCTCGTATCGCTGCCTTGCAGAATCCGGTCGATGAGCGCGCCAGCCTTGGTTTCGCCGAGCGCCTTCGTGAGCACCGAGCGGATGTACTCGCTCGAATCGAGCGACAACGCGGTGTGCTGCTCCGCTTCGCTGACGAATTCGGTCAGCACGTTGTCGAGCTGCTCGCGCGTCACGTTCTTGAGCGCCGCCATGGTCGCGCCGATCTTCTGCACCTCGCGCGGAGCGAGATACTTGAAAACTTCGGCGGCTTCTTCCTCGCCGATCGACATCAGGAGGAGCGCGGCTTTATTGAGACCTTCAGCGTTCATCGGACACCCAGTTCTTCACGACCGTCGCCACGATTCTCGCGTCCTGACGCGCCACCATGCGCGCGTAGTCGAGATTGCGATCGAACTTGGCCTTGTTGCTTTCATGACCGAGGAGACTTACCTCGGCATCCTTGTCATCATCGTCATTCTTGGCGCCGCCTTCGAGCGTCGGGCCGTCGAGCAGCGAGAGTTCGTCTGGCGCGTTGAGCGAGGGCGCCGCCGGTTCCGGCACGGGGAAGGCGCGGCGCATTGCCGGCTTCACCATGCTGAAGTACAGGAACAGTGCGACGATGCCGATGCCCACGTACTTCGCCAACTGAATACCGCGCATGATCATGTCCGGCGTGCGCCACCACGGCACATCGGGCGTCACGTTCTGGTCGGAGTTGAACGCGCTGTTCACCACGTTGACCGAGTCGCCGCGCTTCTCGTCGTAGCCCATCGCGTCCTTCACGAGTTGCTGGACTTGCGCGAGCTTGTCGGCGGCGAGCGGCGTCATCGTGACGTTGCCCTTCGCATCGACCTGACGCTGATAGTTCACGACCACCGCCACCGAAAGACGCTTGATGCCGCCTGTCGCCTGTTCGTAGTGGCGCACCGTGCGGTCCACTTCGTAATTGGTCGTCGTGTCCTTGCGCAGGTTCTGCGGCGTGGACTTCGCGGCGGCAGCGCCGGTTGCGTCCGATGCTCCGCCCGTGACCGGCGCGGATGCCGGCTGCGGCGGCTGGTTCGACAGCGCGCCCGGCACGCCCGACGGGCCGCTGCCCGAGGTTTCGCTGGATTCGCTCGATTGCTGGCTGCGGATCGACGTGTTCTGCGGGTTGGCGTTCGGGCCGTAGCTTTCGGCGGTCTGTTCGAGCTTGGAGAAGTCGATGTCCGCGCTCACTTGCGAATGCGCGTTGCCGCCGCCGAAGAGCGGGGAAAGAATGGCGTCGATGCGCTTTTGCGTGTTGTGCTCGATCTGCTGCACGTACTTCAGTTGCGATGCGTCGAGACCGTTCGCGGCGCTCTGGTTCGTGAGCAGGTTGCCGTCCTGATCGACGATATTCACGTTCTTGACCGGCATGTCCGCCACGCCCGACGACACCATGTGCGCGATCGCCGAAACCTGTCCTTCGTCGAGCACGCGGCCGGGAAAGAGGTTGACCATGACGGACGCGGTCGGCAGTTCCTTGTCGCGCACGAACACGCTCGGCTTCGGAATGGCCAGATGCACGCGTGCCGACTTCACGGAGGAAATTGCGCCGATGGTGCGTTCCAGTTCGCCTTCGAGCGCGCGCTGATAGTTGATCTGCTCCGCGAACTGGCTAATGCCGAACTTCTGGTTGTCCATCAGTTCGAAGCCGACCGAGCCGCTTTTCGGCAAACCCTGGCTTGCGAGGCGCAGACGCGTTTCGTGCACCGACTCGGCCGGAACGAGGATCGCGCCGCCGCCGTCGGAGAGCTTGTAGGGAATGTTGCCCTGCTGGAGCGCGGCGACGATCGCACCGCCGTCGCGGTCGGAGAGATTCGAGAACAGCACGCGGTAGTCGGGCTGGCGCGTCCACATGACGAGCCCCGCCACGACCATCGCCAAGATCGCCACGGCGATGATGAGCGGCACGCGCGGGTTCGAGCGGAATTGCGAGAGCATCGGCATGCGCTGAGCGAAGCCGCCGAAGTCGGCGCCGCCAGCGCCGCCGGTGAGGCTGGGGCTCGCGGCGCTCGCCGAGGCGCCAGGCTGCGCGCCTGCCAGGCCCATTCTGGCGTCTGGCGTGATCAGTGAGTTGTTGGGCGTATCCATTTAGCGTCGAAGCTCCGAATCTTTTGCGTTCCCCTCTGGCCGGTCGTACTGCCCGTGATGCGGCGCCGGAGGACTTTTGACGAGATGGATTATCCGCAGAAGATTGCAAGTCGATTCGGCGAATAGAGCCGGGTTTCCCCCGTTCTTCCGGCGCTTTGGAAAATGCCGCGCTGCTAATCTTTCTCGTACTCGGTAAAAGCGTTCGGACGACCGTTCGCACGCCGCCCCGAACCCGGCGACGAGCGACTTTCGCACTTGGGCGCTGAACCGGCTCTTTACTTGTCAATCGGAGACACCATGAACTTCCCGATCAATCCGCTCACCTCCGCGCTGAGCACAATGCAGTCGATGGCGACGCAGGCCGCCGGCAGCCCCACGGTCGCCACGGGCGCCGTATCCGGACAGGACGCGGGAATCGGCCAGTCGGGCGCGGTGAGCGCGGGCACGTTCGCGGACGCGCTGCAGTCGTCGATCAGCAAGATCAGCGACAACCAGACGAAGGCGCTGTCCGAAGCGCACGCGTTCGAAATCGGCGCGCCGAACGTTTCGCTCAACGACGTGATGGTCGATATGCAAAAGGCCAACGTCGGCATGCAGTTCGGCTTGCAAGTACGCAACAAGCTCGTGTCGGCCTACAACGACATCATGCAAATTTCGGTGTAACGCGCTGTGGCTGGCGCGTGCGTTTCGAATCCGTCCCCATCATGCCGATACGGCCCCAGAGCCTTGCGCCCTAAAGCTTTGCCGCGATTCTCCGATAACCTCGATAACAGCACGGCGAACGATGGTTCGATCGCCAGCACCGATTCTTACCGGTCGGACGAAGCGGCCTTTGCGCCGTCGTCCGAGCACCGCGCGCCACGTGCCGCGGGCGTTATTCGGTATCGCATAAGGAGAACCACGGATGTATTCCCCAGGACAGGCGGGAGCCAACGCATATGCACGCGTCGGCGTTCAGACAGGGGTGATGGGAGCGAGCCCGCACCGGCTGATCGTGATGCTCTATCAGGGCGCGCGGCAGTCGATTGCACAGGCGCGGATGCACTTGCAGCAGAAGAACGTGGGCGCGCGCGGAACGGCGATCAGCAAGGCGATCAACATCATCGAGACCGGGTTGCAGCAGGCGCTCAACAAGGAAGCGGGCGGCGAAGTCGCGCTGCGTCTGGACGCGCTGTACTCGTACATGGCACGCCGGCTCCTGGAAGCGAATCTGAACCAGGACGAGTCGATGCTCGTGGAAGTGGACAATCTGCTGGCTACGCTCGAAGAGGCGTGGGTCGGCATTGGACCGGAAGTGGCGAGAACGACCGCGGCAGCCGTCTGAGCGGCAGCCATGGCGACTGCCTGACAAGAATGAATACCACAGACGAATATTTCGCGCACTACGAGGCGATTGCTGCGCTGTCCGGCCAGATGCTGGCTGCGGCGCGCAGTGGCGAGTGGAGCGAATTGAAGACGATGCAGGGCAGGTATCGCGAGTTGATCGAACGGTTGAAGGACGTGGATACCGGCTCGGAACTCGACGACACCGCCCGTGCGCGCAAGCTGGACCTCGTGAAGAAGATCCTCGCCGACGACGCCGCGATTCGCGACCTCAGTTCGCCGAGCCTCGCGCGTCTTTCCGCGCTCTTCACGACCAACAGCCCGGCGCGCGTACTTAAAAAGATGATCGGACTGCGCTAGACAACGCGGCTTGCGACGGAGAACTCTTCCGGCGTCTGGCCCGGCCCTCGCGCGCGGTCTTTCCAGGATGCCGGCATGTCAGGACTCGATTCCGCGATCGCCACGATTATCGCCAGCCGGACCGAGCTCCTTCTGTCCGCGCTGCGCGCCAACGCCGGTTCGACCGGCCAGACGACCACGCAGACGGGCGTTTCCTTGTCCGTCGCGACGCCCGCCGGAACCGCGGCGGGCGCATCCGCGCAGACGCTCGCTCCGGTGGCGTCCGCGCAAACCGAACTGTCGAGCGTGGCCCGCACGCTCGATGTCATTTCCCGCCTGGGCGGCGCCGCGCCCGCGATTCTCGGCGATGCCCCGCTCTGGCCGACACCGCCGCGTCCCGCGAGCGCGTTCGCCGCGCTGACCACGGGGCTTTTCGATACCGCTTTCTCCTCCAATGCCGCCGCTGTCGCGGCCGCGCGCGCGGCGAGCCAGAATCTGCCGCCGTTGCCGGCGTCCGCGCTGGCATCGGAGCTTGCGAAAACGGTGGCGCAAAGCGGCCTCTTCTACGAGTCGCATCTCGTGCAATGGATGGCCGGGCAGCGCAGCACGGCGTCGCTCGCGAGCGAACCGCAGGCGCGCATCGATCCGCGCGCGCTGACCTTGCCGCTCGATTTGCCGGGCGACGAAAGCATCGCGCGCGATACCGCCTTCGACGACACGCGCCCACCGGCGTTTGCCTCGACACAAACCGATCTGTCCGATCTGCACGCCGAAACGCATAACGTCGCGATGCCGCAAACGCCGCAGCAGGCGGCGGCGCTCGCGGCATCGGTACGGGATGCGCCCGCGCTGGCGCTGTCGAATTCGCAAAGCGCGCCGTCCGCGCCCGCTTCGCCGCCCGCCGCGCCGCAGCCGAGCCAGCATGAATCGGCGCTGCAGGCATCGCTCGATGCGGGTATTCATCCGGCAACGCTCACGGTCGTGCGTCAGCAACTCGACATACTCGCCAACGAGCAATTCCGCTGGCAGGGCGAAGCGTGGCCGGGGACGCGTTTCGACTGGGAAGTGGCGCGAGAGCCGCGTCCCGCCGTGGATACCAGCGAGGAACGCGCGTGGCGCACGCGCGTCACGTTGTCGTTGCCCGCGCTCGGCATGGTGGACGCCGAACTCGTGCTGACCGGCGACAAGCTGGTCGCGCGTCTGAGGGCGAGCGATACGGGCGCATCGCGTTTTTCCGCCGATGCCGCCGCGTTCCAGCGTCAGCTCGAAGCGGCGGGCATCGCGCTGGCGTCGTTCAGCGTGCGTTCGATGGATGGCTCGGGCGCCGCCACGGGCGACATCGACCTGGATGCGCCGAAACCGGTGCGTTCGCCGCTCGAGCATTTATTCCGCGCGCCGCCGGCTGGAGAAGTGACGTGAGCAATCCACTGTATTCGCGCAAGCAGGCCACCGCGCTCACTTACGATGCGGGCAGCCGCGAAACGACGCCGCGCGTCGTGGCGAAGGGCTACGGCGTGGTCGCGGAAATGATCGTGCAGCGCGCTAAGGAAGCGGGCGTGTATGTCCATGACTCGCCGGAAATGGTGTCGCTCTTGATGCAGGTCGATCTCGATTCGCATATCCCCCCCGCGCTTTATCAGGCGGTGGCGGAACTGCTGGCCTGGGTTTATCGGCTGGAGAACGAGGAGCCGGTGAGGGAGGCGGGACGCCGCTAAAACTCGAAAGCCCGCCTCACGATCGCCGCATGATCGAAGCGCGCGGGCAACGTGCCATACACGCGGCCGGTCTCGCCGCGCGCATCGCCCAGGCGGCTTTCGATGAACGCCTGTGCCACCTCGTCCGGCGCATGTCTCGCCAGCAATACGCCTTGTGCACATAAGGTCAATTGCTGCGCGATGCGCCGCGCCGATGCCTCGCGCGACGCCGGATCGCTCGTCAAACTAGTCAAGAGTGTCTGCAAAGCCGCACCGAGCGCCGGATGCGCGCTTGCCGTATCGCGCCAGTCGTCGAATAGTGCGTGCGCCGCGTCCTGCTCGCGCTCGAACGCACGCAGCACGTCTAGACACATGACGTTGCCCGAACCTTCCCAGATCGAATTGACCGGCGCCTCGCGATAAAACCTCGCCATCGGCCCGGTTTCGACGTAACCGTTGCCGCCCCAGACTTCCATCGCCTCGCCGGTGAATTCGAGCGCGCGCTTGCAAACCCAGAACTTCGCCGCAGGCGTGACGATGCGCCGCCACGCGCGTTCGCGCAACGCCGCTCCCGCCGATGCGCTCTGCTCGAACGCCCCGGCCAGCCGCATGAACAGCACCGTCGCGGCTTCCGATTCCAGCGCGAGGTCGGCGAGCACGTTGCGCATCAAGGGCTGATCGGCGAGATGCGCGCCAAACGCGCTGCGATGCCGCGCATGATGGATCGCTTCGACCAGCGCCGCGCGCATCAACGCCGCGCTGCCGATCACGCAATCGAGCCGCGTGTAGTTCGCCATTTCGATGATGGTCGGCACGCCGCGTCCTTCATCGCCGATCATCACGCCGTAGGCATCGAGAAACTCGACTTCGCTGCTTGCGTTCGAGCGATTACCGAGCTTGTCCTTCAGACGCTGCACGTGCACGGCGTTCTTGCGGCCGTCGGGCACAAAGCGCGGCACGTAGAAGCAGGAGAGTCCGCCTTCGTCCGCCGTGCGCGCGAGCACGAGATGCGCGTCGCACTGCGGCGCCGAGAAAAACCACTTGTGTCCGATTAACCGATAGTCCCCGCCGCGCCCGGGTGTGCCGAGCGCATGCGCGCGCGTGCGATTGCCGCGCACGTCGGAGCCGCCCTGCTTTTCGGTCATGCCCATGCCGATCAACATCGATCGCTTGCCGGCTTCGAGGGCGATGTCGCGCGAATCGTGCTCGCGCGACAAGAGCGGTGCGGCGAGCCGTTCATAAAGCGCGGGTTCATTGCGCAAAACGGGGATGCTCGCGAAGGTCATCGTGACTGGACACAGCGATCCGGATTCGAGTTGTCCGTGCAGAAAATAACCGGCGGCGCGCGCGGCCATCGACCCGGCGCGCGCCGAAGGTTCGAACGGCAGCGCGTGCAGACCTTCTTGCCGCAGACGTCGCAGCAGTTCATGCCAGGCCGGATGAAACTCGATTGCGTCGATACGCTCGCCACGCGCGCTATGCGTGCTCAGTTCCGGCGTATGCCGGTTGGCGAGATCGGCGAGCGCGAGCACGTCCGGTTGTGTAAGCGCGCGGCCGTCGCGGTGGAGCGCCTCGGCATGCCAGTGCGCGCCTTCGCGCTCGAGCGCGGCAACGAGCGCGCGGTCCGCGGCGAAGGCGTCGTAGTCGACAAGCGGCGGCGACTGATTCGTGACTTCGTGTGTCTCGAACAAGGGTGCGTGGTTCATCGTGTGTCTCCCGTGCGAGCTTGCGTCGGCTAATCGCAACACGCGTGGTCAAAAATGATCCTCTATCTCTATTTAACGATGATAGGCCGCACGCCCGACTAGCGTGTAGCGCTGCCGCTCGCTTCAATCTGGCCGGGCGCTCGCGTTTGGTCTTAAACCATTCCTATATTTTTCTGATGCGAACTCTTAAAGACCAACCGGATGAGAGAAATCCGATTGTTTGGCTACCACGGCTGACGGACAGGAGGCCGAACCTATAATCGCCGAGACCCTTATGGCCTGAGGTTTACAGGCCTCTTCTGGAAGTCTTCTCAATGAGCATCAACCTCAATCAACTCGTTCAAGGCGCCTTGACCGAGAGCGTATTGCAACACCTGGCTGCACGCGTTGGCTGCACGCAGGAGTCCGCGAGGCGCGTCGTCGGACTATGCGCGCCAGCACTCATCGGCTCGATGATGAACAAGGCGGCGTCGCTGGATGGCGCACGCAGTCTGTTTGCATCCGTCATGTCGCCGGGCGTGAACACGCATATCGCCGAGGAACTGCCGCACTTCGTTCTCAACGACGAAGGCATGCAAACGCTCCTCGCCACCCATTCGACGGTGGATGGCGTCATTGCCTCGCACGACAATCTCAATGCGCTCGCCGAGCGTATTTCCGAATACACGGGCGTGGCGGCGAGCGCATCGCGCACGTTGTCGGGCGTCGTGGGCGCGACCATTCTCGGTATCCTCAAGCGCTATTTCACGCAGCACAACGGCCATATCGGCCAGTTGCCCACGCTGCTCGGGCATCAACTGCCGGTCGTGCGGGCCAACATGACGGATTCGTTCGCGAATGCGCTGGGGCTCGGCTCGGTCGGCGCGTTCCTCGCGGGCGTGGCCTCACGGCTGAAGGCGGTGTCCTCGCATCTCGGTCATCCGGCTACCCAAGAAGCAGCGTCGTTCCCCATTCATGGCGAACAAGAACCGGCCGTGGAAACCGCGCAAACAAACGACAAGGGTCCGCGCCGCAAATGGCTGTGGGTTGCCAACGCCGCTGCCCTCGCGTTGCTGGCCGCGCTCGTTGCGCGCGGCTGTTCGACCGAAAACAAGTCGAAAGACATGACGGCCGAAACGCGCACGGACGCCTCGGCGGCATCCGACGCCGCATCTGCATCCAGCGCCAGCGACGATCAGGCATCGCAAGCCACGGCTGTGGCGCCCGATCAGGCATCGTTGCCGACCATTTTGCCGGGCAAGGACGCAAGCCTGTCCATGACGGTCGACGCCTCCGGCATTCCCACGCTGAAAGCCACGGTGAATAGCGAGCAGGAACGTCAACGCCTGATCGACATGCTGTCGGCCAAGCTCGGCGCGGACAAGTTCCACGCTAACGTGACCGTCGATCCCGACACGAAGCCCGCCGCTTGGCTCGACAAGCTCGAAGGCCTGCTGCCGTTGATGACGCTGCCGGGCGCCGATCTGCAGATTACTGGCGACACGATCACCTTGAGCGGCGGCGCAAGCGAGCCGAAGCTCGGCTGGGTCGACAAGCTAAAGGCGCTGTTCGGCGCCGGCTGGACGGTCGGCACGCAATCGGCTCCGGTTGCGGCTCCGGCATCGGAAGCGCAAGCCAATCAAGACGCGGATGCCTGCTCGGCTCCGGCTATCGTCAAGACGCTGAACCTGAAGCCGGTCAACTTCGGCACGGGTTCGAACACGCCGCCGCCGGTTGCCATGGCGGCGCTCGCTGCATCGGCGAAGGCGCTGAAGGCCTGCGACACGCAAGCAAAGCCAATTCAGCTTCAGATCGCAGGCTATTCGGACAACACGGGCGGCGCGGCGCTGAATCTTCAGTTGTCGAAGAAGCGTGCGGAAGCGGTGCGTTCGTACCTCGTTCAGCACGGCATTCCTTCTGATTCGCTGACGGTTCAAGGCTTTGGCGACGCCAATCCGGTCGCCGACAACTCGACCGCCGCTGGCCGCATGGCTAATCGACGTATCGAGTTCAAGCAAGCCGAATAAGCTTCACGCGCCATCTCGGCGCGATGCGTCGAAAAAGCGCCGGACCGCTCTGAAGCGGTTCGGCGCTTTTTTTACTGCGCGCCAGGCGCATCAGGCAAGGGAACTCCCGTTCAACGCATTACAGCGCCTCGCCACGCTTCAGCCGCGGAAAGCCATCGGCCATGAAATCCTGATCGACATTTGCGGGCAGTATTTCGCGCGCGACTTCGATCCACGCTCGCGCCGCATGCGACAGATATCCGTTGCGCCGCCAGCCGACGGCCATATCCCAACGAATCTCGGGCGCGACGACCGGCCGGCAGGTGAACGCCTCGGCATCCAGGCGGCCACAATAAGGCGCGGGCAACAGCGCGATGCCGATGCCAGCCTGCACCAACGCCGCCATGAAATCCCAATGCCCGCTGCGACCGACGATCGTCGGCGCGAACCCCGCAGCGCGGCACGCGTTCAGCACGACGTCGTTGAGCGCGAGACTTTCGCCGTAGAACACAAAGGGTTCGGCTGCCAGATCGGCGAGCGCTACCTCGTTCAGACCGTCCCAGCGCGAACCTTTTTGCGCCACGAGCCACAAGAATTGCCGGCTGACGGGCAGCACATCGAACGTTTCGGCATCGACTGGCTGCAGCACGCCGCCGAGTTCGAGTTCGCCTTCGATCAACGCAGCCTCGATCGCCTTCGAGCCTTGCTCGAACAGCTTCAGCTCGATTTTCGGATACCGCTCCCTGAAAGCAGCAATGACGGGCGTGAAGAGCGCGCCGCCCATCGGCGGAATGCCGATCGTCAGCGTGCCACGCCCGAACGTGCCCAGATCGTTCAGTTCCGCTTCGAGCCGCGCATGGGCCGCGAGCACATCGACGCCACGTTGATAGACGATTTGCCCGGCATCGGTCAGGACCATCTGACGGCCTTCCCGCAATAAAAGCGGCGAGCCGACCTCGTCTTCCAGTGACTTGACCATTTTGCTGATGGTCGGCTGAGTGACGAACATATGCTCGGCGGCAGCAGTGAAGCTCTTTTGCTTGACCACCTCGACGAAATACCTCAACGCGCGCAATTCCATGTGAGATTCCAGATTGGAATGATTTGGATAATGCTAAGTCATTTTTTTTATGTAAATGGTGCACTTATACTCCGCCTACAGGTTAACCCTAGTCATTCGCCCCGAGCCCGCCATGTCCACCGTTCTTTCCGCCCCTTCCGCCTTCGCCAACGCCCGCATGGCGTTTGCTCGCGTGACGCGCATCGCGATTCAATCGGCGGCGCTCGCGGCGATCTGGTTCGTCGCGGACCTGGCCGCGCGCAAGCTGGCGCTGCCGGTGCCAGGTGGCGTCGTCGGACTAGTCGCGTTGTTGGCGCTTCTGTTCTGCGGCGGCGTGGCGCCGCGCTGGGTCAAGGCGGGCGCCGACTGGCTGCTGTCGGACATGCTGCTGTTCTTCATCCCGGCGGCCGTGGCGGCGGTCCAATACGGCGGGCTTTTCATGGAAGAAGGCTGGCGTTTGGCGCTGGTTGTCGTCGCGGGAACGCTCATGGTGATGGTGGCGGTGGCGTTCGCCGTGGATCGGGCGGCGCGCCTGGAGCGTCACCTCGCGCTGCGCCGGGCGCTCAACGCGCGGCAAGCGGCGCGCGCCTGAGCCATGAGCCACTTCTACGCTTCGCTGCTCCAAGACGACGCTGCACGCCTGATCGCTGCCGGATGCTTCGTGATGACCGTCGTCCTGTACTTCGTGTCGAAGCGGCTTTACGCGCGCTTCAAAAGTCCGTGGCTGACGCCGCTTCTGGCTGTCCCGGCGGTGCTTGCGGCGATTGTCGTGACGGCGCGCATTCCATACCCCGTTTATTTCGCCGATACGCGCTGGCTCATGTGGCTGCTCGGGCCAGCCACCGTCGCGTTCGCGGTGCCGATCTACGAGTACCGGTCGCTCCTGAAGCGGCACTGGATTTCGTTGAGCGTCGGAGTGACGGTTGGCATTCTGGTGGCGGTCGGCGGGTCGATTGCGCTTGCGAAGTTGCTGCATCTGTCGCCGGAACTGCAGCGCAGTCTCGCGACGCGTTCGATATCGACGCCATTTGCGCTCGCGGTATCCGACAAGATTCACGCGCCGCGCGATCTGACCGCGCTTTTCGTCATCGCGACGGGCGTGTGCGGCATGCTCTTCGGCGAGATCGTGCTGGCGCTGGTGCCGCTGCGCACGCGGCTTGCGCGCGGCGCGTTGTTCGGCGCGGCGGCGCATGGCGTCGGCACCGCGAAGGCGCGCGAACTCGGGAACGAAGAGGGCGTCGTCGCCAGCTTGACGATGATGATCGCGGGCGTGGTGATGGTGCTGCTCGCGCCGGTTTTGAGCATGTTGCCGATATAGGCAATTACGCGCATGCGCCGCTGTTTAGGAGTTTTCGCTGGCGATTCGCGTGGCATCTCTTGCGACAATCCGGGCTCAATCTTTCCGTTCGAGCCAAATGTCACTAGTCTCCCAGCACCCTGGCGTCTCAGTCATCATCCCTTGTTTCAACTCGGCAAAAACGCTGGCACGCGCGCTCGAAAGTTGTCTTTCGCAAACCGATGCAGCGCAGATCATCGTGGTAGACGATGGCTCGCAGGACGCATCGGCGGCGGTTGCGAAGTTTTATTCCCTGAAAGACCGACGCGTCGAACTGGTTCAGATGCCGGAAAACGGCGGCCCCGCTCGCGCGCGCAATCATGGTGTGAAGGTCGCGGGACACCCCATTCTGGCTTTCCTCGACGCCGACGACGAGTACCAGCCAGGCGCACTGGCGACTGCCGCGCTCTATCTGCGCAACACGCCTCGGCAACCCGCAGTCCGTTTCAGCGCCGATTTCAGCGACTTTCCCGCCGATCTGCGTGCTTTCCCCGACTTCGAACGCCACGCCGACATCATGAGCGACACGGTGGCGAGCACGCTCGTGATTCAGCGTGCGACCTTCCTCGCGCTCGGCGGCTTCCCTACAGATGAAGTCTTCCGGCGTTATGGCGGCGAGGATTCGGCGCTTTCAAATGCAATCATCGACATTTACGGTTGTTATCGCCTGGAAGCCAGGAAAGGCGTTCGCGTTCACTATCATCCGGGGAGCCACGTGGCGTTGTATTTCAGCCGCGCAGGAGGCGCCGAAACGCCGTTCGACGAGCATTGGGCGACCACCGAGGCCATCCAACAGTTCGTCGCACGCGCCCGCACGGCGATGTCCGGCACTGCTGAATCAACGATCGATCAAGCCTGAACGCCCCCTACGCTTAGTCACCCCCATCAATCAGACTGCGCTTAATCCCGCATTCGCATTCCGCCGACTTTTGCTACAATCTTCGCTCGCCCCCGAGGAGCGTTGCGACGGGTTTCACCCGCCAGGCTCGGAGGCTTCAATCGGACGGTTCGAAGGCACATAAACAAGCCCGCTGAGCCACCGCATCGAACGGCGCTCACGTCAAAATTTCTAGTCTTTTTTAGAAAGGAGGGCGTGATGAACGCCGCAGTTCTCGATTCCAAGAATTCCCAGGATTACGTTGTTGCCGACATGTCGCTCGCCGCATGGGGCCGCAAAGAACTCGACATCGCCGAAACGGAGATGCCCGGTCTCATCCAGACGCGCGAGGAATACAAGGCGCAACAGCCGCTGAAAGGCGCGCGCGTCGCAGGCTCGCTGCACATGACCATCCAGACCGGCGTGCTGATCGAAACGCTGACCGCACTCGGCGCCGACGTGCGCTGGGCATCGTGCAACATCTTCTCCACGCAGGATCACGCTGCCGCCGCCATTGCCGCGGGCGGCACGCCGGTGTTCGCGTTCAAGGGCGAATCGCTCGACGAATACTGGGAGTTCTCGCACCGCATCTTCGAATGGCCGAACGGCGAATTCGCCAACATGATTCTGGACGACGGCGGCGACGCCACGCTCTTGCTCATCCTCGGTTCGAAGGCCGAAAAAGACCGCTCGGTCATCGGCAAGCCGACGAATGAAGAAGAAGTCGCGCTGTACAAGTCGATCACTTCGCACCTCGATGCCGACCCGACGTGGTACTCCACGCGCCTCGCGCACATCCAGGGCGTGACGGAAGAAACGACCACGGGCGTGCATCGTCTGTATCAGATGGAGAAGGAAGGGCGTCTGCCGTTCCCGGCCATCAACGTGAACGATTCGGTCACGAAGTCGAAGTTCGACAATCTGTATGGCTGCCGCGAATCGCTCGTGGATGGCATCAAGCGCGCCACCGACGTGATGATCGCCGGCAAGATCGCGGTCGTGGCGGGCTACGGCGACGTGGGCAAGGGCTGCGCGCAGTCGCTGCGCGGTCTGGGCGCCACCGTCTGGGTCACGGAGATCGACCCGATCTGCGCGCTGCAAGCGGCAATGGAAGGCTACCGCGTCGTGACGATGGAATATGCCGCCGACAAGGCCGATATCTTCGTGACGGCAACGGGCAACTACCACGTCATCAACCACGACCACATGAAGGCGATGCGCAACAACGCCATCGTCTGCAACATCGGTCACTTCGACTCCGAAATCGATGTCGCTTCCACGCGCCAATACACGTGGGACAACATCAAGCCGCAAGTCGATCACATCATCTTCCCGGACGGCAAGCGCATCATTCTGCTGGCTGAAGGACGTCTCGTGAATCTCGGCTGCGCAACCGGCCATCCGTCGTTCGTGATGTCGAACTCGTTCACGAACCAGACGCTCGCGCAGATCGAACTGTTCACGCAAGGCGACAAGTACGAGAACAAGGTGTATGTGCTGCCGAAGCATCTCGACGAGAAGGTCGCGCGTCTGCATCTGGGACGTATCGGCGCGGAACTGACGGTGCTTTCGACGGAGCAGGCCGGTTATATCGGCGTCGACAAGAACGGTCCGTTCAAGCCGAACCACTACCGCTATTAATCCGCTACTGACAAGGCACGCGGCGGCGTGGCCGCGCACGGATCGGGAGGTTCGAGCGCGGTACAAAGACACATTGCATCAACCGGAGAACACTCGATGACCGTGCTGCTGACATGGCTGATCAACGCGCTCGCGCTTCTGATCATCACCTATCTCGTGCCGTCGATCCACATCCGCAGTTTCGGCACGGCGCTCATCGTGGCCGTGGTGCTCGGGCTCATCAACGCAGTGCTGCGCCCGGTGCTCATCATTCTCACGTTGCCCGTGACCATCCTGACGCTCGGCCTCTTCATCCTCGTGGTGAATGCGCTGTGTTTCTGGCTGTGCTCGTCGCTCTTGAAAGGCTTCGAGGTGACGGGTTTCTGGTCCGCGTTCTTCGGCTCGATTCTCTATAGCATCGTGTCGTGGCTTCTGTCGGCGCTCATCTTCGGACAGCGCAACTTCGGCTGACGCCGCGCACACCACGCCTCGCCGCGCGTACACACACCATCATGAAACCGATCGAACTTTCATTCGAGTTTTTCCCGCCGAAGACGCAGGAAGGTGTGGACAAACTGCGCGCCTCGCGCGCGCAACTGAAAACGCTCGCGCCGAAGTTCGTCTCCGTGACGTTCGGCGCGGGCGGCTCCACGCAGCAAGGCACGCTCGACACCGTGCTCGAAATGGCCGCGGAAGGCTTCGAAGCGGCGCCGCATCTGTCTTGCATCGGCTCGTCGAAAGACAGCCTGCGCGCGATTCTTTCGCAGTATCGGGAGCACGGCATTCGCCATATCGTCGCGTTGCGCGGCGACTTGCCTTCGGGCATGGGTGAAGTCGGCGAGTTGCGCTATGCGTCCGAACTCGTGGCGTTCGTTCGCCAGGAGCACGGCGACTGGTTCAACATCGAAGTGGCGGCGTATCCGGAGTTTCATCCGCAATCGCGTTCGCCGCGCGCCGATCTCGAAAACTTCGCGCGCAAGGTGAAGGCGGGCGCGAACTCCGCGATCACGCAGTACTTCTTCAACGCGGACGCCTACTTCGAATTCGTCGATGAAGCGAAAAAGCTCGGCGTCGATGTGCCTATCGTGCCGGGCATCATGCCGATCACCAACTTCACGCAGTTGATGCGCTTTTCCGAGATGTGCGGCGCGGAAGTGCCGAAGTGGATCGCGCGCCGGCTCGAAAGTTACGGCGACGACCGCGAGTCGATCCGCGAATTCGGCGTCGACGTGGTGACGGGTCTATGCCAGCGTCTGATCGACGGCGGCGCGCCCGGCTTGCATTTCTACACGCTCAACGGCGCGTGGGCGTCGAAGACGGTTTGCGAGCGGCTCGGCGTCAAGAGCGTCTGAGTTTGTTGTACCCGCGCGGCGTTCGTCCGCGCGGTCCTTACTTTCCTCCTCGTTTAGCACTTTTTTCGGGCGTTTTAGTACCCGACGGCGCACTTTGCGCACGCTGCCGACACCTTGCGCGGATATTTCGCCATCCGAGCTATCACGCTTAGACATAGGCGATAACCTAACCGCATCGAACCAACCGGCAGCCGTAAATCCAGTGGGGAAAACGACCACACACGTAATATTTGTTCATGCTAGGGTAGCGCCCGAATTTGCTTGCGCCGTTTCATCCGGCAGATTCGCACGGCTGGCAGCACCGCCGATGCGATCAAGTAATATCGCGCTACGTCAGTTGAAAGCTGGCATCGACCTGGAGGAAACATGAAGAAGAATGGCCTGTTGCGAGTCGCCCGCGTGTCGGCGCTCATGGGCGCCGTCGCCACGGCAACGCTATTCGCGGCGAACGTCGCGAATGCCGCCATCCCCAACAAGACGCTGGTGTACTGCTCGGAAGGCAGTCCCGCCGGTTTCGATCCCGCGCAATACACCACCGGCACCGACTTCACCGCGAACACGTTCACGGTCTATAACCGCCTCGTCGAATTCGAGCGCGGCGGCACGAAGGTCGAGCCGGGTCTCGCCGAAAAGTGGGACGTGTCGGCGGACGGTTTGACCTACACCTTCCATTTGCGTCACGGCGTGAAGTTCCAGACGACGTCGTACTTCAAGCCGACGCGCGAATTCAACGCGGATGACGTCCTCGTCACGTTCAACCGCATGCTCGACCCGAACCAGCCGTTCCGCAAGGCGTATCCGGTTGCGTTCCCGTACTTCACGGACATGGGCCTCGACAAGCTCATCGCGAAGGTGGAGAAGGTCGATCCCTACACCGTGAAGTTCACGCTCAAGGAAGTGAACGCGCCATTCATCCAGAACATGGCGATGGAATACGCGTCCATTCTCTCGGCCGAATACACGGACAAGCTGGTGAAGGACGGCAAGGCCGCCGACATCAATCAGTATCCGGTTGGCACGGGACCGTTCATCTTCCGTAGCTATACAAAGGATGCGACCATTCGCTTCGACGGCAATCCGGATTACTGGAAGCCGAACGCGGTGCAGGTGTCGAAGCTGATCTTCTCGATCACGCCCGATGCCGCTGTGCGCGTGCAGAAGCTGAAAAGCAACGAATGCCAGGTGATGAGCTATCCGCGGCCAGGCGACATCGAGTCGCTCAAGTCCGCATCGAATCTGGATACGCCGTCGCAGGCCGGTTTCAACGAAGGTTACGTGGCCTATAACGTGACCAAGAAGGGTCTGGACAACACCGACGTGCGCCGCGCGCTCGACATGGCGATCAACAAGAAGGCGATCATCGATTCCGTGTATCAGGGCGCGGGCCAGGCGGCCACCGCTCCGATGGCGCCAACTCAATGGTCCTACGACAAGAACCTCAAGACGAGCCCGTACGATACGGCCAAGGCCAAGGATCTGCTCGCGAAGGCCGGCTTTCCGAACGGCATGGATATCGACCTTTGGGCCATGCCCGTGCAACGCGCGTACAACCCGAACGCACGTCTGATGGCCGAGATGATCCAGGCCGACTGGGCGAAGATCGGCGTGAAGGCAAAGATCGTGTCGTACGAATGGGGCGAGTATCTCAAGCGCGCGCACGCGGGCGAGCATCAGGCGCTCTTGATCGGCTGGACCGGCGACAACGGCGACCCCGACAACTGGCTCGGCACGCTGCTCGGTTGCGACGCGGTGAAGGGCAGCAACTTCTCGAAGTGGTGCTATAAGCCGTTCGACGATCTGGTCGTGAAGGGCCGTTCGACGAGCGACGTGGCGGCGCGCACGAAGGCTTATATGGACGCGCAGCAGATCTTCGCGCAACAGCTGCCGTTCTCGCCGATCGCGCATTCGACGGTGTATCAGCCGGCCAGCAAGAAGGTGACGGGCCTGAAGATCGAACCGCTCGGCTATGTGCGTTTCGACGGCGTGGGCATGCAGTGAAGCGAGAGCATCCGCAAAACGCAGCTTGCAAGCGGAACGCTTTTTGCACTAAACCATAATTAGTCGAACAGGGCCGGGGGGGGGGGGGGGGGGCGCCCCCCCCCCCCCCCCCCCCCCCCAAAAAACCAAAAAAAAACAAAAAAACGAGTTAATTTATATTTTTATTTTTTTTCGATATATTTTTTTTTTTGTAAATAAAATGGGTTTTATAT
>NZ_JALQDD010000021.1:0-66274 GCF_023631405.1 Caballeronia sp. GAWG2-1 | reverse complement strand
GGTCGGGGGGGCTCTTATTTTTTAATAAGACCCTGGGTTCAAAGGCAAAGTTTTTTTAAAATAAAAAATATTACGGCAACCGGGGCGGCGGGCGGGGGACAAAACCCACCCCCCCCGCCGGTCACTCTTCCAAATCCCCAAGTACGAACCAAAGGGCGATCATGTTCCGATTCGTTTTGCGACGCATAGGAATGGTGATACCGACGTTCATCGGCATTACGATTCTCGCGTTCGCGCTCATCCACCTGATCCCGGGCGACCCCATCGAAGTGATGATGGGCGAACGCGGCGTGGACCCGGCGATGCACGCCGAAGCCATGAAGCGCTTAGGTCTCGACGAGCCTTTACCGCTTCAATATCTCCACTATGTCGGCCATGCGCTCAAGGGCGATCTCGGCATGTCGATCATCACCAATACGAGTGTGATGAGCGAATTCATGGCGCGCTTTCCGGCGACCGTCGAACTCTCCATCTGCGCGATGATCTTCGCGCTCATCGTCGGTCTGCCGGCGGGCGTGGCGGCGGCGCTCAAGCGCGGCACGGTGGTCGATCATGGCGTGATGGGCACCGCGCTCACGGGCTATTCGATGCCGATCTTCTGGTGGGGCTTGATCCTCATCATGTTCTTCTCGGCGAGGCTCGGCTGGACGCCGGTGTCGGGGCGGATCGCGGTGGAATACGACATTCCGCACGTCACGGGCTTCATGCTGATCGACTCGATCTTCTCCACCGATGAAGGCGCGTTCAAGTCCGCGGTGAGCCATCTGATATTGCCGACCATCGTGCTCGGCACGATTCCGCTCGCGGTGATTGCGCGCATGACGCGTTCGTCGATGCTCGAAGTGCTGCGCGAGGACTACATTCGCACGGCGCGCGCGAAGGGGCTTTCGCCGTTGCGCGTGGTGATCGTGCATGCGTTGCGCAATGCGCTGATTCCCGTGGTGACCGTGATCGGCTTGCAGGTTGGCACGTTGCTCGCGGGCGCGGTGTTGACGGAGACGTTGTTCTCGTGGCCGGGCGTCGGCAAGTGGCTGATCGATGCCATTTCGCGTCGCGATTATCCCGTCGTGCAGGGCGGCATTCTGATGATCGCGTCGCTCGTGATCTTCGTGAATCTGATCGTCGATCTGCTGTACGGCGTGTTGAATCCGCGCATTCGCCATACAAGGTGAACATGTACCACCCCCACGCTCATATTCGTTCGCTGCCCCCCGAGGGGGCGCATGCCTCTCTTGAGGCGGCTCGGCGAGAGGCATAGACATGTACCACCCCCACGCTCACATTCGTTCGCTGCCCCCCAAGGGGGCGCATGCCTCTCTTGAGGCGGCTCGGCGAGAGGCATAAACATGTACCACCCCCACGCTCACATTCGTTCGCTGCCCCCCGAGGGGGCGCATGCCTCTCTTGAGGCGGCTCGGCGAGAGGCATGATATGGCCGACATTCAAAACAACCTACCCCCCCAGGCAGTAACACCGCCACCCAGCGGCCGCATGGTCGCGGGCCGCGAGTTCTGGGCGAACTTCTCGCGCAATCGCGGCGCAGTGGTCGCGGGCTTCATCGTGCTCGTGCTGATTCTGGTGGCGCTCACCGCGCCCGTGATCGCGCCGCACAGCCCCATCGAGCAATATCGCGAATACGTGAAGATTCCGCCCGCGTGGCTCGAAGGCGGCAACCGCATGTTCCTGCTCGGCACCGATGAAGCCGGCCGCGACATTCTCTCGCGTCTCATGTACGGCGCGCGGCTGTCGTTCTGGATCGGCTTCGTATCGGTCGTGCTCGCGCTCATTCCGGGCGTCGTGCTGGGGCTCATGGCCGCGTTCTTCGGCTGGCTCGATACCCCGATCATGCGCATCATGGATGTGCTCCTCGCGCTGCCTTCACTCTTGCTCGCGGTCGCCGTGGTCGCGATCATCGGGCCGGGGCTCGTCAACACCATGCTTGCCATCGCCATCGTCGCGCTGCCGGGTTATGTGCGTCTGACGCGCGCATCGGCGCTCGGCGAATTGCAAAAGGAATACGTGACGGCATCGCGCGTCGCGGGTGCGGGCGTCGTGCGGCTGATGTTCTCGCAAGTGCTGCCGAACTGCGCCGCGCCGCTCATCGTGCAGGCGACGCTCGGATTTTCATCGGCGATTCTGGACGCCGCCGCGCTCGGCTTTCTCGGCTTGGGCGTGCAACCGCCCGCAGCCGAGTGGGGCGCCATGCTGGCTTCGGCGCGCGATTACATCGAAAGCGCATGGTGGATCGTCACGATGCCCGGTCTCTCCATCCTGATCTCGGTGCTCGTCATCAATCTGCTCGGCGACGGTCTGCGCGACGCCCTCGACCCGAAACTGAAACGGATGGGATGACATGAACGATCTACTCACTATCCGTAATCTGCAAGTGACGTTCGGCGGCACACAGGCGGTCGATCGCATCGACCTGTCGGTCAAGCCGGGCGAAGTGGTCGGCGTGGTCGGCGAATCCGGCTCGGGCAAAAGCGTCACGATGATGGCGCTCATGGGCCTGATCGATGCACCCGGCAAGGTCTCGGCCGATCAGGTCACCTTCGATGGGCGCGATTTGCTGAAGGCCTCGGCGCGCGAGCGTCGCAAGATCATCGGCAAGGACATCGCGATGGTGTTTCAGGACGCGCTGACGAGCCTGAACCCGAGCTACACGGTCGGCTATCAGATCAAGGAATCGCTGAGACTGCACGAAGGCCTGCGCGGCGACGCACTCAACAAACGCGCGCTCGAACTGCTGGATCAGGTCGGCATTCCAGATGCGAAAAGCCGCATCGACGCGTTTCCGCATCAGATGTCGGGCGGCATGAATCAGCGCGTGATGATCGCAATGGCGGTCGCCTGCAATCCCAAACTCCTGATCGCCGACGAGCCCACGACCGCACTCGACGTGACCATTCAGGCGCAGATCATGGAACTGCTCGTGCGCTTGCAAAAGGAACGCGGCATGGCGCTCGTGCTGATTTCGCACGATCTCGCGGTGGTGTCGGAAGTGGCGCAGCGCGTCGCGGTGATGTATGCGGGCGAGATCATCGAAACGAATCACGTCCCTGCCATTTTCGGCGAGCCGCATCATCCGTACACGGAAGCGTTGCTCGCCGCGATTCCGGAACATAGCCGCGGCGCGGATCGTCTGGCGGCGTTGCCGGGCATGGTGCCGGGCCGCGACGACAGACCCAGTGGATGCCTCTTTGCGCCGCGCTGCAAATATGCCGTCGAGGACTGCTGGAAGGGGCGGCCGAATCTGTTCCAGCTCGACCCGAACGACGCGGCCGTGCGCGCGCGTTGCATCAAGCCGTTGAATGTCGAAGTGGTGGTGGAAGGAGGCGCGCGATGAACGCCGTACCGAAGGAAATCAACAAGGACATCGTGCTCGCCGCCGATCAGCTCACGCGGCATTACAGCGTCAAGCGCAGCATGTTCGAACAGGGCACGGTGAAGGCGCTGAACGGCGTGTCGTTCGAGTTGCAGCGCGGGCGCACGCTTGCTGTCGTCGGCGAATCGGGCTGCGGCAAGTCCACGCTCGCGCGTCAGTTGACGATGATCGAAACGCCGACATCGGGCCGTCTTCTGATCGATGGCGAGGACGTGGCGGGCGCGAGCAAGGATAAGATCGCCGCGTTGCGGCAGCGCGTGCAGATGGTGTTCCAGAACCCGTTTGCCTCGCTCAATCCGCGTAAGACCGTCGAGCAGACGCTCGGCGAGCCGCTCGCCATCAACACGAAGCTCAACGCAACCGAACGCGCTCAACGCATTGCGCAGATGATGCGCACCGTCGGCCTGAGACCGGAACACGCGACGCGCTACCCGCACATGTTTTCGGGCGGTCAACGGCAACGCGTGGCGATTGCGCGCGCGATGATTCTCGACCCGCAAATCGTCGTCGCCGATGAACCCGTTTCCGCGCTCGATGTCTCGATCCAGGCGCAGATTCTCAATCTGTTCATGGACCTGCAAGCGCAGTTCGGCACGAGCTACGTGTTCATCTCGCACAACCTGTCGGTGGTCGAGCATATTGCCGATGACGTGATGGTGATGTACTTCGGCGGCGTGGCCGAACTCGGCGACAAGAAAACCATTTTCGCGCGACCGCGTCATCCGTACACGCGCGCCTTGATGTCGGCAACGCCCGCGTTGTTCGAAGAAGATCGCCGCATCAAGATCAAGCTGCAGGGCGAAATGCCTTCGCCGCTCAATCCGCCATCGGGCTGCACGTTTCATCAGCGCTGCCCGTACGCGATCGATCGTTGCAGAACCGAGGAACCGGCGCTGCGCGTCGTCGACGGGCGGCAAGTCTCGTGTCATCGCGCCGAGGAGGTAGGTGACGTGGAGGTTTGAATCGCATCGACGCGCGGTTTGACGCGCGCCAGCTTCATTCAAAGAAGGCGGCGCGCGGTCAAGCTCCAAGTCGATCGTCTCGAAGCGACAGCGCGTGTCCAGCGGGTCGCGTGAATGTTTTAAGATGTCGCTCGTGCCGTATTCATATGACCAGCCGCGCGCCGCGCGCGTGGCGTCCGCCAGAGCGACAGCCATTGTGCTGTCGTTCGTACTGTTCATGGCAGGCGCGGTCGTTACGCCATCCGGTTTCGCGGTCGTCGGATCGCGTACGCCGGCAGGTGGCACCCCTCAGCCCGCAGGCGGCGCGGACGTAGCGGCGGCGCCGGGCGCATCGGCACCCGCGCCGGCCGTGGATCGATCCGATGGCACGACGGCAAGCGGCCCCGTGCGCGCGGCGCCGGCGCGCATGCCGTTCTACGTTGCGACCAAAGGCACGACCACCATCTATTTGCTCGGCACGCTGCATGTCGGTTTCGCGACCGACTATCCGGCCGAACAGCCGTTTCGCCAGTCGATACTGGCTGCGCTTTATGCATCGCCCACACTCGCGCTCGAAATCTCTCCCGACGAACTGCTCGTTTCGCAAGAGGACGTGAATCGCTTCGGCATGTGCCGCAGCGAATGTCTGATCGATTATTTGCCGGATTCGATGTGGCAGGCGGTGCAAGCGCGCATGCGCAACAATCCCGATGCGCTGAAGGAATTGCGGCACACGCGTCCGTGGCTCGCGTCGATGCTGATCGAAACATACGACACGCTCAAGGCCGGTTTTCAGAGCGAGTACGGCACCGAGGCGCAGTTGCAGAATGTCTATCTGCATGTGCGAGGAAAAATCGTCGGGCTCGAAACCTTGAACGAACAGATATCGACGTTCACGCGTCTGACTTCCGCGCAACAGCGCGAGATGCTCGCACAGGATCTCGTGCAGACGCCAACCGAAAACATCGCCGACGTGAAAGAGCTGCACCGGCTCTGGCGAATCGGCGACGCGGACGCGCTCAAAGCCTGGGACGACGCCAAGGGCAACAAGCTTGCGCGCTCGAAGCCGCTCGCGGATCAGGTGGATAACCGCGTGGTATATGAGCGCAATCACCGCTTCGTCGCGCGGATGGTGCAACTGGCAGCGCCCGACAAGCCGGTGTTCGTGGCTATCGGGGCGCTGCATCTCGGCGGGTCGCGCGGCGTGCTCGAACTGCTGAGAAAGCGCGGCTTCGTCGTGGTGGCTGGCTGAACGCTTTGCCGATTCAGATGAACATCAGCCAGTTCAGCAAGAAGATGTTCACGATCAGAAGCGACAACGCCGTTGGCACCTGCACCTTGATCACCGCGTTCTTGTCGGGCAACTCCAGCAACGCCGCCGGAACCATGTTGAAGTTCGCGGCCATCGGCGTCATCAGCGTTCCGCAGTAGCCCGAGAACATGCCGATGGCGGCCATCGTCGCCGGATTGCCGTGGAACACGCCGACGAGAATCGGTACGCCGACACCGCCCGTCATCACTGGAAACGCGGCGAAGCCGTTGCCCATCACCATCGTGAAAAGCGCCATGCCGACGACATAGACCGTCACCGCGACGAGCCGATAGTCGAGGTTGATGTAGGCCGTCGTCACATGCGCGACCGCCTTGCCGACGCCTGCGTCCGAGAACACGAGTCCGAGCATGCCGAGCATTTGCGGCAGCACGGCGGCCCACGAAAGCGCGTCGATGAGACGGCGCGCCTCGCGCATCGACTGGCCGACGGTATCGCGCGTCATGACGCACGCCACCGCTAGCGCGATCACGCAGCCTATGCCGAAGCCGATCAGCGTCACGTTCTTCAACTCGATCAACGGTTGCCCGCCGAAGACAAGATGGCTCGCGCCGAGCGTCAGGATCACGGTGACGACCGGAATGGTCAGCGCGGGCACGAAGAGCTTGTTGCCGAGCCGCGCGGCGCTCTGCCGGCGCGTTTGCTCCGACAGCATTTTCGGCTTCGCGCCGGTCACGCCGCCGAGTCCGGCGATGAGCGCCATCGCTATCACGAGCACGCCGACGACCGCGGGCGGCAGCCAGTCGCCGATCAGGAACACGAGCGCATACACGAGCCAGAACACGCCTGTCGTCAGGCGGCGCGGATGCGACTTGTCGGTGAGGATCATGCCGGCGACCACCACCAGCACGATGCCGACGAGATAGAAGAGATAGTTGATGGTGAGCGTCATGCTTTCTCTCCCGCGAGATTGCGCGTAAGCGCGCCGAGTTCGCGCGTCAGGCGCCGGTCGAGCAGCCACAGCCGAAAGCCGTGGATGAGGAACGCGCAGATCGCGGTCGGAATGCCCCATACGGCAACATGCATGGGTTCCACTACGATGCCCGCTTCCTTGAGGAATGTGACCATCAGCACGATGGCGCCGAACGCCACGAAGATGTCCTCGCCGAAGAAGAGGCCGACGTTGTCGGTTGCCGCCGAATATGCGCGCAGCTTGTGGCGCACCGCGTCGGAGAGCTTGCCGTAACGCGTTTCGGCGGCGCCTTCGGCCATCGGCGCGAGGAGCGGTCGCACCATTTGCGGATGGCCGCCGAGACCCGTGAGGCCGACCGCCGCCGTCAGTTCGCGCACGAGCAGATAGACGATCAACAGTCGCCCGACCGTCGCCGCGCGAATGCTCGATATCCACGTCTGCGCGCGTTCGCGCAAGCCATGCCGTTCGAGCAGGCCGATCACCGCGAGCGGCAGCAAGATGATGAGCGGAATATTGCGCGTCTTCAGAAAGCCGGTGCCGATGGTGGTCAGAATGCGCTCCACGGGAAAGTGCGCCGCGAAGCCGGTGACGATCGCCGCTGCGGCGACGATCAGCATCGGATTGAAGCGCAGCACGAAGCCCACGATGATGACGGCCACGCCGATGAGCGGCCATAAGTTGACTGCGGTTGCCATGAGATCTCCAGACCAGGGGTTAGACATCGCGCCTCGAAGCGGACGCGTAAATAGCGCTTGTTAAAACGCCCCGGCAGGCGGGGCGTTCGATGCATCGGAAAATCGCTTATTCGGCGCGGGCGGCGCGGACATCGACGCCCGCATCGGCGAGCGCGCCGCGAATGCGTCGCGCGAATTCGAGTGCGTGCGCGCCATCGCCATGCAGGCAGATGGTCTGCGCCTTGAGCGGCACCCATTCGCCGGACACGGCCTGCACGCGTTGCTCGCGCACCATCGCGAGCGTGCGGTCGAGCACTTCGGTTTCATCCTCGAGCAGCGCGCCCGGTTCCTTGCGCGGCACGAGCGAGCCATCCGCGCGATAGCCGCGATCCGCGAAGACTTCCTCGATGGCGACCAAGCCCGCGCGCCGCGCCGCATCGACGAGACCGCTGTTGGCGAGACCGAAGATCAGCAGCGACGGATCGAAGTCATGCACGGCGGAGCAGATGGCATCCGCTATCCCGGGGCTTTTCGCGGCCTGGTTGTAGAGCGCGCCGTGCGGCTTCACATGCGCGATACGTCCGCCTTCCGCCCGCGCAATGGCCGACAGCGCGCCCAGTTGATACAGCACGCCCGCGTAGATTTCCTCGGGCGGCAAGTCCATTTCCTTGCGGCCGAAGTTCTCGGGATCGTTGAAGCTCGGATGCGCGCCGATCGCCACGCCTTTTTGCACCGCCCAGCGCACGCACTCGCGCATCGCGGTTGCGCCGCCCGCATGCCAGCCGCACGCGATGTTCGCGGAGCTGACGAGTTCGAGCAGCGCTTCGTCGGTGCCGCAGCCTTCGCCGAGATCGGCGTTCAGATCGATTTCCATGATGTCGTATCGTTCAAAGTCGTTACGTTGATTTAGCCAGACGCGCGCAGCGTTCCTCGTGCATCGCGATGGCCGTGCCCACCTGACTGACATAGCGCCGCTCTTCGGCGAGCGCATGGCGTGCTTCTTCCAGCGACGTTTCGATGAAGCGCACGCCGCCGTTCAACCGCACTTGCGCGAGCTTCCACAAATCCGCCTTGATGACCGCGCCGATCTTCGGATAGCCGCCCGTGGATTGCGCGTCGCCCATCAGGACGATGGGCTGGCCGTTCGGCGGCACTTGAATCGTGCCGGGCAGGACCGCGTGCGACAGCAGTTCGATTTTCTCGCCGCGTTCGAGCTCCGTGCCCGCAAGGCGAAAGCCCATGCGGTTGCTGTTTGGCGTGATGGTCCATTCCTCGTTCCAGAAGTCGCGCTGCGCCTTCTCCGTGAAGCTCGCGTATTCCGGACCGCGCAGCACGCGAATCGGCACGGCCCAGTCGACGCCCGGCGCATGTCGGCCGCGCCGCACGGGTTCATCGACGAGCACGAACTTGCACCACGCGGGCGCCTTCACGCCGAAGGCCGGTTCTTCCGGCGAAAACGCGATGCCCTTGTGCGGTTGCGGCACGCCGACAGGCAAACGGTCGCCGTCGGCAAGCGCGCGTCCGCCCAGGCCGCCGAAGCATGCGCCGAGGTCGGTGCTGCGCGAGCCGAGCATCGGCAAGACGTCGATACCGCCCGCAATGCACACGTAGCCGCGCATGCCGCGCTTGGCCGCGCGCAGCGTCAGTTCCTGGCCCGCGCGCACGGGCAAACTCCACCACGAATAAACCGGCTCGTCGTCGAGCGTCGCGCCGAAGTCCGTGCCGGTAATCGCCACGCGCGTCGCGCGCGAGAAGCGCAGCACGGTCGGCCCGAACGTGACTTCGATGCCCGCCGCATCCGCCTTGTTGCCGACGATACGATTGCCGATTTCCAGCGACAGCGCATCGAGCGCGCCGCCCGAACTCACGCCGAGATGCCGATAGCCGTGGCGCCCGAGATCCTGCACGGACGAGAGCACGCCCGCGCGTTTTACTTCGATCATGCGCGCACCTCCAGCGCCGTAAAGCGCACGCGGTCGCCGGGCTGCATGAGCGTCGGCGGGTTGCGGGCCGGATCGAAAAGCTTGAGGTCGGTGCGGCCGAGCAGATTCCATCCACCGGGCGATACAGCGGGATAGATACCCGTCTGCGCCCCGCCGATGCCGACCGAACCCGCCGGCACTTCGAGGCGCGGTTCCGCGCGGCGCGGCGTGTGCAGCGCGGGATCGAGGCCGCCCATGTAGGCGAAGCCCGGCTGAAAACCGAGAAAGAAGACGACGTATTCGGCTTCGGTGTGACGCTTCACGACTTCATCGACGGAAAGGCCGACGTGCTTGGCGAGCGAACTCAGATCGGGGCCGTCCGCGCCACCGTAGCGCACCGGAATCTCGATCTCCGCGCCGCCTGTATCCAATGGCGTGGCTGCTTCCCAACCATCTTCGAGTTGCGCCGCGAGGGCTTCGTAATCGGCTTCGAGCGGGTCGAAGACGATGGTCAGGTTGTTCATGCCCGGCACGACTTCGACGACGTGCGGCATGAGTCGCGCGATGTCGGCGAGCGCCCAGATGCGGCGCTGACAATCGAGCGTCGCCGGTGGCGCGGATTCGCACACGAGCGCGTTGTCGCCAAGCGGATGAATACGTGGTTTCGTCATGCCTCTCTGGTCCCTTGCGCGCGCCGTCCATGCGGCCAGCAACGCGTCAGAATGCTACATTGTCAATAAATTATCGACAATTTATCAATAAGCGTTTGTTCGGAGTGTAGTTCGTGACGCAAGGTCGCGGCTGCGCGATATCGTTCGGATACACTCCACGCACTTTTCAACGGTCCTCGCCATGTCGCGTCACCCTACCAAGATCGTCTCTTCCGAGCATCTCGTGTCAGAAGTCAGCGCCGAGTTATCGGAGTTCGAATACGCGCTCATCATGGTGAGCAACGCGTTCAATCGCTGGATGGTGCGTTGCATGTCGGCGGCGGGCGCGAAGGACATGACCGCCGTGGAAGTATCGCTGCTGCATCACGTGAGCCATCGCGATCGCAAGAAAAAGCTTGCCGATATCTGCTTCGTCCTCAATATCGAGGATACCCACGTTGCCACGTATGCACTCAAGAAGCTGGTGGCGCGCGGTTACGTGAAAAGCGAGAAGACGGGCAAGGAAGTGTTCTTTTCCGCAACGGCGGCAGGGCGCGAGTTGTGCGGGAAGTATCGTGAAGTGCGGGAGAGCTGTCTCATGTCGACGCTGCGCGAGAGCGGGCTGACAAACGAGCAGATTGGCGACGCCGCGCAACTCATGCGCAACGCATCCGGTCTTTACGATACCGCCGCGCGCGCGGCGACATCGCTTTGAGTCAGTAGACGGCAGCCTCGGTAACGATGGCTCCAAGCGGCAAGTCGTGAGTCTCGCGCGGGAGCGCATCGCATTTGCCCGATTCGTAGGCAATCCCGATAGTCACGGGGCGCTCGCCATTCGGCCAGGCGGCGAGCGTGCGATCGTAGTAGCCGCCGCCGTAACCCAGTCTCAAGCGCTGCAGATCGAAACCGACGCATGGAATCAGCAACAGATTCGGCGTCACGCGGGTTTCCTGCGCAGGCACGGGAATGCGATAGCGGCCTTCCTTCATCGGCATTTGCGCATGCCATGCGTGGAAGGCCATCGGCGCCTTGGGCTCGACCACCACGGGCAACGCGGCGGCGCGCGTCGCGTCTGCCGCGAGCCAGCGCGTGAGCAAAGCGCGCGCATCGAATTCGCCCGCAACGGGCCAATAAAAGCCGATGCACTTGACCGCATGCTCCGCGAGCAACGCCTCGATGCGTGTCGCGAGCGCCTTGTTTCTTTCGGCTTGCGCGGGATCGTCACGCTGTGCTTCGCGGCTTGCGAGAAGCGTGGAACGCAATGCGCTTTTAGGTTCCGCGCAAACGTTGCGTGCTATGCTTTCAACCGATCTTTGGACCACCTCGCGCTCCAGTAATAACGATGTCAAAACGCCTCGACCGAGTATATCTTGCGGCTGGTACCGCACTTGCCGCAGTGACGCTCGTCGCTTGTGGAACAGCTTCCGCGGTTCGCCCCGACGAAGACTTCTCGCCGTCGTCCGACGACCGCATCTTCATGCAATTGCGCGATGCCGCGCGCGCGAACGATCCGGCCAAAGCCGCCGTTCTTGCCGCGCAAATCCCGAACTATCCGGCGCCGAGTTACGTCGAGTACTTCACGATCAAGCCGCAACTCTTCGATTCGCAAGGCCACGCGCGCATCGACGCGCCCGATGCGCCGGTGCTGTCGTTCCTGCAGCGCAACGACGGCCAGGCCATTGCCGACCGCATGCGCAACGATTATCTCGTCGTGCTCGGCAGCCGTCACGACTGGAAGAACTTCGAGCAGCAATATGCCCGCTTCGTGCTCAACGACGACACGCAGGTCAAGTGCTATGCACTCGAAGCGCGTCTCTCGAAGGGCGAGAACGTCGCGGAAGCGGCGCGCGCGCTGCTCGTCGATCCCAAATGGTACGGCGACGGCTGCGTCGATCTCATCGGCGCACTTGCGGAGTCAGGCCAGTTCACGAGCGACGACATCTGGCAGCAGATTCGCATCGCTTACGAACAGAACTACACGTCGACCGGATCGAATATCGTCGAAGCGCTCGGGCAGGAAAAGCCGAAAGGCTCGCTTCTCGACGACGCGGTCAACAAGCCGCCGCTTTACCTCGCACGCGGCGTCATGCCGAACACGCCGGCGCACCAACTGACCTTGCTCGCCATCACGCGCATGGCTCGCAACGATCCGGCAATGGCCGCGGCCACGTTCAGTTCGGTCGCGCCGAGTCTCACCGCGCAGGAACGCGCGATCGGCTGGGGCACCATCGGTTATCAGGCGGCGATCAAGCGCATGCCGGCCGCGTCGGACTGGTATCGGCTATCGGCGAACGCGCAGTTGTCGAACCCCGCATATGAATGGCGCACGCGCAGCGCGTTGCTCGCGGGCGACTGGAACATGGTGCGCTGGTCTATCGACCAGATGCCGCCCACCTTGCGCAGCCAGCCTGCGTGGACTTACTGGCACGGCCGCGCGGTCAAGCAAGCGGGCGACGCCGCAACGGCCAATCAGGAATTCCAGTCGATCGCGGACCAATACAACTTCTACGGCCAGCTCGCGCTGGAAGAAACCGGCCAGAAGATCAGCGTCCCGCCGCGCACCACCGTGAGCGATGCCGAAATCGCGCAGATGCAGTCGGTGCCGGGCTTCGCGCTGTCGCAACGTTTCTACTCGCTGAACATGCGGCTCGAAGGCAACCGCGAATGGAACTGGCCATTGCGCAGCATGACGGACCGGCAACTCATCGCCGCCGCGCAGTATGCAAAGCGCATCGAACTGTTCGACCGCACGGTGAACACCGCCGACAAGACTAAGACCGAGCACGACTTCACGCTGCGTTATCTGTCGCCGTTCCGCGATATCGTCGAGCGCGATGCGCAAACCACCGGGCTCGATATCGAATGGGCATACGGGCTTATTCGCCAGGAATCGCGCTTCATCATTAACGCGCGTTCGGAAGTAGGCGCGGGCGGCTTGATGCAACTGATGCCTGGCACGGCGCAACTCGTCGCCAAGAAAATCGGCATGGGTCCGGTGTCGCGCGCGCAAATGAACGACATCAACACCAACATTCTGCTCGGCACAAATTACCTGTCGATGATCTACAATCAATTCGATAACTCGCCCGTGCTCGCCACTGCCGGTTACAACGCAGGTCCTGGCCGGCCGAAGCAATGGCGGCAGGATTTGCGCGCGCCTGTCGAGGGCGCGATTTTTGCTGAAACCATTCCGTTCACCGAGACGCGCGATTACGTCAAGAACGTGCTGTCGAACACCGTCTATTACGCGGCATTGTTCGAAGGCCGTCCGCAATCGCTGAAGACGCGGCTGGGATATATCGCGCCGTAGTTCTTTTGCACCGCGCGTCGCGGTTTCGTTGCACGAATAAACGGAACGGGCGCGCGGCTGCCCCTTCGCCGTTCGCATTCGTCAAAGCGCACTCACAAAGCCGCGACTCAAGAGGCGAATATGCGACATCAAAAGGTAGCGCTCATCGGCGGTTCGGGTTTCATCGGAAGTCATCTCGTCAACGCGCTGGTCGATCTCGGCAAGAACGTGCGGATTGCCACGCGGCGCCGTTCCAACGCGCCGCATCTGACGCTTCTTCCCGTCGATGTCATCGAAACCGATATTCACGATCCCGCGCAACTCGCGGCTTTCGTCGCGGAGGCCGACGCGGTGATCAACCTCGTCGGCGTGCTGCAAGGGCGGCGCGGCGAGCCTTATGGGCCTGAGTTCGAGAAAGCGCACGTCGAGTTGCCGCGCAAGATCGCGGCGGCGTGCGCGGCGAAAGGCGTGCGCCGGCTGCTGCACATGAGCGCGATCGGCGCGGATTCGGAAGGTCCGAGCATGTATTTGCGCTCGAAGGGCGATGGCGAAAAGGCGGTGCGCGACTCGGGCCTCGACTGGACCATTTTTCGAAGCTCCGTCGTTTTCGGTCCCGAGGACAATCTGCTGAATCAGTTCGCCTTCCTCGAACGCATGTTCCCGGTGATTCCGCTGGCTTGCGCCGACGCGCAGTTCCAGCCTATTTTCGTCGGCGACGTGGCCAAGGCCATGGTCAACGTGCTCGACCTCGACGCGGCCAACCGCATGGTCTACGAACTCGCGGGGCCGGGCGTCTTTACGCTCGCGGAGCTGGTGCGCTTTGCGGGCGCGACCATCGGCAAGCATTCGCGCATCATCAAGCTGCCCGAGAGCCTTGGCCGCCTTCAGGCGATGACGCTCGAACTCGCGCCCGGTGAACCGCTGATTTCGCGCGACAATCTCGATTCCATGAAAACGCCGAATATTGCGAGCGGCCCGCTTGCGCCCGAACTGGGCATCGGCGAACCGGCGAGCATCGAAGCGATTGCGCCGTTGTATCTGACGGGCGCGTCGAATCGCTCGCGCTTCAATTCTTTTCGCGCCACGGCGCATCGCTGAACATCGATCGCATGAAACTCGTCATTGGTGACAAGAACACGTCTTCCTGGTCCATGCGCCCTTGGGTGCTGATGAAGCACTTCGGCATTCCCTTCGAGGAAACGCTGATCCGTCTCGGTCAGCCCGATACCAAGGCGCGCATTCTCGAAGTGTCGCCATCGGGCAAGGTGCCGTGTCTCGTCACCGACGACGGCGCCTCCGTGTGGGAGTCGCTTGCGATCATGGAGACCCTCGCCGAGCGCTTTCCCGACCACGCGATGTGGCCGCGCGATGCCGGCGCGCGGGCTCATGCGCGCAGCATCAGCGCCGAGATGCACGCGAGTTTCGCTGACTTGCGTCAGTCGATGCCCATGGAAATTCACACGCACGCGCCAGGCAAAGGCGCAAGCGAAGGCGCATTGGCGAATATCGCGCGCATCGAAGCGTTGTGGGCCGATTGCCTGGCGAAGTCGGGCGGGCCGTTTCTGTTCGGCGAGTTCGGTATTGCGGATGCCATGTTCGCGCCGGTCGTCATGCGCTTCAATTCCTACGAGCCGTCGCTTGACGATGAATCGCGTGCCTATGCGCAGCGCGTGACCGCATTGCCCGCGGTCGCGGCGTGGATCGAGGATGCAAAGCAGGAAATCGCGCAATGAACATTTACGCGGTTGGCGGCGCGATCCGCGACGAGTTGCTCGGCGTGCCGGTGGTGGATCGCGATTATGTCGTGGTTGGAGCCACGCCCGAGCAAATGGTGGCGCAAGGCTATAAGCCGGTGGGCAAGGATTTCCCGGTGTTTTTGCATCCGCGGACGCACGAGGAATACGCGCTCGCGCGCACCGAGCGCAAGACGGCGGCGGGGTATCACGGCTTCCAGTTTTACTACTCGCCGGACGTGACGCTCGAAGAGGACTTGACGCGGCGCGATCTGACCATCAATGCAATGGCGCGCGAAGTGAATCCCGATGGCGAACTGACCGGCCCGGTGATCGATCCGTTCAACGGCCGCGCCGATCTCGCGCAGAAACTCTTCCGGCATGTGGGCGATGCGTTCATCGAAGACCCGGTGCGTATTCTTCGTCTCGCTCGTTTCGCGGCGCGCTTCGCCGATTTTTCAGTCGCGCCGGAAACCGAAGCGCTGATGAAGAAAATGGTCGAGGCGGGCGAAGTCGATGCCCTCGTGCCCGAGCGCGTATGGCAGGAAGTCTCGCGCGGTCTGATGGAAAAGAAGCCTTCTCGCATGTTCGAGGTCCTGCGCGGTTGCGGCGCGCTGGCGCGCATTCTCCCCGAAGTCAACGCGCTTTGGGGCGTGCCGCAACGCGCCGACTATCACCCTGAAGTGGACACCGGCGTCCACGTGATGATGGTGGTGGACTACGCGGCGTCGCAGGGGTTTGCGTTGCCGGTGCGCTTCGCCGCGCTCACTCACGATCTCGGCAAGGCGACCACGCCGGACGATATCCTGCCGCGCCATCTTGGTCACGAAGGGCGCAGCGTCGATCTCCTGAAGCCGCTTTGCGACCGCTTGCGCGTGCCGAACGAGTGCCGCGATCTGGCGGTACTTGTCGCGCGCGAGCACGGCAACATTCATCGCGTCATGGACGCGGGCGCGGCCGCGCTGGTGCGCCTCTTCGAACGCGCCGACGCGTTGCGCAAACCCGCGCGTTTCGCGGAAGCCTTGCAGGCGTGTCTCGCCGATGCGCGCGGTCGGCTCGGTCTGGAACAGCAGCCTTATCCACAGGCTGAACGGCTGCGCGAGGCGCTAGTCGCGGCCCGTTCCGTCGATGCCGGCGCGGTCGCGCAACGCTTCGCCAATCAGCCCGCGCGCATAAAGGACGCCGTGCACGATGCGCGGGTCGAAGCGGTGAAGGCGGTTCTGTAACGGCTAGAGCGCGCGCGCGATCAGCGACAGCAACATCGACAGCAGCAGCGTCGACATGAACGGAAACGAGTATTCGCGTCCAAAGATGCGCAGCGTGAAATCGCCCGGCAAGCGCCCGACGCCGAGCTTGCGGAGCCACGGCCAGCAAGCCGACAGCACCATCAGCGCGACAAACGTAGTCAGAAGCCAGCGGATCATGGCAATGGCTCAGAGCGTATGGGAACGGTCGCCGGCCGAGAAGGCGTCGAGCGTGCCGGGAATGCCGCGCGAAAACGCGATCACCTTGAAGAGTTCGCCCATCTCTGCTTCCGAAAGCAATTTCTGCACGGCGTTGGCGGCGGGCAAAAAGCGCCGCACGTCGGCGGGATCGAGTTCGTTGAGTACGTCGGTGATACCGGCGTTCATCAGAAAGCGCGCCTGCGACGTGAAGCCCAGCAGATCGGCGCCGGCTTCCGTGCCTGCTTCCGCGATCCCCGTGAATTCGACGTGCGCCGTGATGTCCTGCAAGCCCGGATAGAGAAACGGGTCCGTGTGCGCGCGATGCCGGTAATGACACATCAACGTTCCGGTCGCGCGCTGCGCGTGATAGAACTCGCGGCGCGGAAATCCATAGTCGATGAAAAACGCCGCGCCGCGCGTGAGCATGGTGCAAACGGTCTTCGTGAAGCCGAGCGCCGCCTCGTGCGTTTCGGTCACGTATTCGGTGAATGGCTCGTCGTTGGCTTCGTCGATGGCGGCATCGATCAATTCGATTTGCTCGTCGATTTCCACGGGATGGTCATCGAAAGCGAGACGGTCGTTCAGCACGACCACGCCGCGCTCGTGCCACGCGCCGAGCTTGCGCACCACGAGCCGCACCGGCATGGCGTCCAGCACTTCGTTGCCGATCACCACGCCTTCGAACGAATCCGGCAATGCATCGAGCCAGATGACCTTGGCGGCGAGCGCGGGCGCCTGCGCTTCGATTGTCTCGCGCTGGCGCGCGCGCAATTCGCCGGAAAGATCGACGATTGCGTAACTATCGAAGGCCACGTCCAGTTCGGCGAGCGCGTTGAGCAAACCCGCCGCGAGCTTGCCCGTGCCCGCGCCGAACTCCATCAGCCGGCGCGTGCCGCTCTGTTCGAGCGCCTGCGCCACGGGCCGCGCGAGCGTCGTCGCGAACAAGGGCGACAATTCCGGCGCGGTGACGAAGTCGCTGCCGTCTTCCGCACGCCGGCCGAACTTCGTCGCGCCGCCGCTGTAATAGCCGAGTCCGGGCGCATACAGCGCGAGGTCCATGTAGCGGTCGAACGGCAGCCAGCCGCCCGCCTCGGCGATACGTTCGCAAATCAGCGCGGAAAGTGCGTCGGACTGGGCGAGTGCATCCGCGCCGGGAGCAGGTAAACTGTCGGATTGTCGAGCTTTCGGATTCATCCCAGTATTGTAAATGAGCGCCTCCACGCCGTTATCTTCCGCAAATTCGCCGCTTTCGCCCGCTTCGGCTGCGCGGTCCCGCGTCGTACTCGTGACCGGCGGCGCCAGGCGCATCGGGCGCGGCGTCGCGCTGGAATTCGCTCGCCAGGGCTGGGACGTCGCCGTGCACTACGGCGGCTCTGCGCGTGAAGCGCTCGAAACCGTCGCCGAAATCGAAGCGCTTGGCCGGCGCGCGGCCGCATTGCACGCGGATCTCGGCATCGAAGCGGAAGTGGCGCGGCTCGTGCCGGCGTGTGTCGAGGCATTCGGCGCGCTGAATTGCGTGGTGAACTGCGCATCGCGTTTCGACGAGGACACGGCCACCGACTTCGGCTATGCGAAGCTGCTCGAGATGACCGCGATCAACGTCGCCGCGCCGCTCACGCTTGCGCGCCTGTTGCACGAAATCACGCCTGAATCCGCCGCCGATGACGACACGCAACGCGGCGTTGTCATCAACGTGCTCGATCAGAAGCTGTACAACATGAACCCCGATTACCTGTCGTACACGCTCACGAAGGCCGCGCTGGAAAACGCCACCGTCGCGCTCGCGCAGGCGCTGGGGCCGAAGCTGCGCGTCGTCGGCCTCGCGCCGGGACTGACGCTGATTTCCGCCGGGCAGACGCCGGAATCGTTCGCGGCGGCGCATCGCGTGACGCCGCTCAAGCGGGCGTCCACGGTGCGCGACGTCGCGGAGGCCGCGTGCTTTCTGGCGAACGCGCACGGCATGACCGGCACGACGCTCGTGGTCGATGGCGGCCAGCATCTCGTACCGAGCCCGCGCGACGTGATGTACCTGTTCGGCGCGCCGAAGCTGTAGCCCCGCGCGCCGCGTATCAACTTTTGGAACGAACCCATGCTTGCCGCACTTTCGCATCCCCGGCTGGCCGATTGCCGGCGGCTTTTTCTGCGCAACTACGAAGTGCGCATCAATATCGGTGTGCATGACTTCGAGAAGCGCGGCGAGCAACGCGTCGTGATCAACGTCGAACTGTTCGTGCCGCTCGCGCTGTCCACGCCCGTCGCGGACAAGCTCGCCGAAGTCGTCGACTACGACTTCATGCGCTCGACCATCGCCGAGCGCGTGAAGCGCGGCCACATCCATCTGCAGGAAACACTCTGCGACGATGTCGCCGCCGCGCTGCTCGCGCATCCGAATGTGCGGGCCGTGGTGGTATCGACAGAAAAACCCGACGTGTATCCCGACTGCGACGCGGTGGGCGTCGAAGTCTTCCGTATCAAAGAGGAACGAGCATGAACGCGCCCGAGACACTGCAAGCGCCCGACGAGCAAAAGCCCGCGCGCGAAGCGCTGACGCGCCGTCAGCAGAAGGAAGCCTACGAGAACAACAAGCTCTTCAAGCGGCTCGCGCGGCAAGTCGGCGAGGCGATCGGCGACTTCAACATGATCGAGGAAGGCGACAAGGTCATGGTGTGTCTGTCCGGCGGCAAGGACAGTTACGCGATGCTCGAAATTCTCATGCGCCTGCGCGAGCGCGCGCCGATCAACTTCGAACTCGTGGCCGTCAATCTGGATCAGAAGCAGCCGGGATTTCCGGAGCATGTGCTGCCCGAATATCTGAGCAAGCTCGATATTCCGTTTCATATCGAGAACCAGGATACGTACAGCATCGTCAAGCGGCTGGTGCCGGAAGGCAAGACGACGTGTTCGCTGTGCTCGCGGCTGCGGCGCGGCATTCTGTACCGCGTGGCGGGCGAACTGGGCGCGACCAAGATCGCGCTCGGGCATCATCGCGACGACATTCTGCAAACGCTTTTGCTCAACATGTTTTATGGCGGCAAGCTGAAGGGCATGCCGCCCAAGCTGCAATCGGACGATGGCAAGAACATCGTGATTCGCCCGCTTGCCTACGTGAAGGAAACCGATCTGGAAAAATACGCCGCGTTGCGCGAGTTTCCGATCATCCCGTGCAATCTGTGCGGCAGTCAGCCCAACTTGAAGCGCGCGGAAATGAAGGCGCTGGTGCGCGATTGGGACAAGCGTTTTCCCGGTCGAGTGGACAACATGTTCAACGCGCTGACCAATGTCGTGCCGTCGCATTTGATGGATCACAAGCTCTTTCCGTTCGCCGGATTGCGCGCGACGGGCGAGGCGGACGCAAACGGCGATATTGCCTTTGACGAAGAACCGTGCGCGAGCGAACCGTCCGGGCCGGCAAACGCGATTTCAATCGTGCAGTTCGACGACCTTTGAGCCTTTCCCGACAAGGCGCAGCGTGGCATTTACCGCACTGCGTCAAAAGGCCTGCGTGCTATATTGGCCGCAACCATTCTTCGCAAGAAATCCGTCAATGAACATCGTGATTCTGGCTGCCGGCATGGGCAAGCGCATGCGCTCCGCTCTGCCGAAGGTCCTTCATCCGCTGGCGGGCAAGCCGCTTCTCGCGCATGTCATCGACACGGCGCGCACGCTTTCGCCAACGCGGCTCGTCGTGGTGATCGGTCACGGCGCGGAGAAAGTGCGCGAAGCCGTCGGCGCGCCCGACGTGCAGTTCGCCGTCCAGGACAAGCAACTCGGCACGGGCCACGCGGTGCAACAGGCGCTGCCGCTGCTCGATCCCTCCGTGCCGACGCTCGTGCTATACGGCGACGTGCCGCTCACGCGCGCAAGCACGTTGCAACGCCTGCTCGATGCTACCGGCGGCGAACGCTACGGCGTGCTGACGGTAACGGTGGCTGATCCGACCGGCTACGGCCGGATCGTGCGCGATGCCAGCGGTTCCGTGCAGAAAATCGTCGAACAGAAAGATGCGAGCGAGGAAGAGCGGCGGATTGCGGAGATCAACACGGGCATTGTCGTTTCGCCCACGCGCACGCTCGAAGCGTGGCTCGCGTCGCTTAAGAACAACAACGCGCAGGGCGAGTTTTATCTCACCGATGTAGTCGAGCGCGCCATCGAAGCGGGCGTCGAAGTGGTGACGGCGCAGCCCGATGCCGAATGGGAAACGCTCGGCGTGAACAGCAAGATTCAGCTGGCGGAACTGGAGCGCGTGCATCAGCGCAACGTGGCTTACGCGCTGCTCGAAGCGGGCGTGACGCTCGCGGACCCGGCCCGCATCGACGTACGCGGCACGCTCGAATGCGGCGCGGACGTTTTCATCGACGTGAATTGCGTCTTCGAAGGCCGCGTGACGCTGGCGGATGACGTGACCATCGGTCCGAACTGCGTGCTCCGCAATGCCACCATCGGCACAGGCGCGCGCGTGGACGCGTACACGCATATCGAAGGCGGAAAGACCGGCGCGAATGTCGTGCTCGGGCCGTATGCGCGGCTGCGTCCGGGCGCGGTGCTTGGCGACGAAGCGCACGTCGGCAACTTCGTCGAAGTGAAGAACGCGGTGCTAGGCCACGGTTCCAAGGCGAACCACCTGACCTATATCGGCGACGCGGACATCGGCGCGCGGGTAAATGTCGGCGCCGGAACCATTACCTGTAACTACGACGGCGCGAACAAGCATCGCACGATCATCGAAGACGACGTGTTCGTCGGCTCGGATACGCAGCTCGTCGCGCCCGTGCGCGTCGGTCGCGGCGTGACCATCGCGGCGGGCACGACCGTGTGGAAGGATGTCGGCGAAGGCGAACTCGTGCTGAACGAGAAAGTGCAGGTCAGCAAGCCGGGCTACGTTCGCCCGGTCAAGGCGAAGAAGGTCTGAACAACGCGCGCGGACTGCATTGCGGCGCGCGCACGAAACTAAGTCTGAAAGGATCAACGCCATGTGTGGAATTGTCGGCGCGGTTGCGCAACGTAATATCGTCCCGGTGCTCGTCGAAGGCCTGCGACGCCTCGAATATCGCGGCTACGACTCGTGCGGCGTCGCCGTATTGAGCAACGGCGAGCCGCGCCGCGCGCGCAGCGTCGCCCGCGTGGCCGATCTCGACGAACAGGTGAAGCAATCGGGACTCGCCGGCATGACGGCCATTGCGCACACGCGCTGGGCCACGCATGGCGCGCCCGTCACCGACAACGCACACCCCATCTTTTCGCGCGATACCGTGGCGCTCGTGCATAACGGCATCATCGAGAACTACGAGGCGTTGCGCGAGATGCTGCGCGGCAAGGGCTACGAGTTCGTATCGCAGACGGATACCGAAGTCATCGCGCATCTGATTCACAGCATGTATCGCGGTGATCTGTTCCAGACCGTGCGCGAAGCCGTCGCGCAATTGCATGGCGCGTATGCCATCGCGGTCATTCATAAGGATCAGCCGCATACGGTGGTGGGCGCGCGGCAGGGTTCGCCGCTCGTCGTCGGTCTGGGCGATGGCGAGAACTTCCTCGCGTCCGATGCGCTCGCCATTGCGGGCAGCACGGACCGTTTCTCGTTCCTCGAAGAAGGCGATGTCGTCGAACTTTCGCTCGATGGCGTGAAGATTTTCGATCGGGCGGGGCTGCCCGCGAAGCGCGAAGTGCGCGTGGTGACGGCGTACGGCGGCGCCGTGGAGCTTGGGCCGTATCGCCACTTCATGCAGAAGGAAATCTTCGAGCAGCCGCGCGCTATCACCGACACGATTCCGCAAGCCGATCACTTCGACCCGGAGCTATTCGGCGCGACGGCCGGCGAGGTGTTCGCGGAAATCGACAGCGTGCTCATTCTGGCGTGCGGCACGAGTTCGTACGCGGGTTTGACGGCGAAGTACTGGCTTGAATCGATCGCGAAGATTCCGACGCAGGTCGAGATTGCGAGCGAGTATCGGTATCGGGAGTCGGTGCCGAATCCGAAAGCGTTGGTCGTGGTGGTATCCCAATCGGGCGAAACCGCCGACACGCTCGCCGCGCTCAAGCACGCGCAATCGCTCGGCCACAAGTACACGCTCGCGGTCTGCAACGTTGCGACGAGCGCAATGGTGCGACAGACCGAGTTCGCGTTCCTGACGCATGCGGGCACGGAGATTGGCGTGGCGTCGACGAAGGCGTTCACGACGCAGCTCGTCGGCTTGTTCGTGCTGGCGGTGACGCTCGGGAAGCTGCGCGGTTTCGTCGATGCAAAGCAGGAAGCGGCTTATCTCGGTCAGTTGCGTCACTTGCCGGCGGCGTTGAATAGCGTGCTGGCGCTGGAGCCGCAGATCATCGCGTGGTCGGAGGAATTCGCGCGCAAGGAGAATGCGCTTTTCCTCGGGCGCGGGCTGCATTATCCGATCGCGCTGGAAGGCGCGTTGAAGCTCAAGGAGATTTCGTATATCCACGCGGAGGCTTATCCGGCGGGCGAACTGAAGCACGGGCCGCTCGCGCTGGTAACCGAGGCGATGCCGGTCGTGACCGTCGCGCCGAACGATACGCTGCTTGAAAAGCTCAAGTCGAACATGCAGGAAGTGCGGGCACGCGGCGGTGAGCTTTATGTGTTCGCGGATGCGGATACGCGCATCGTCAGCGAGGCGGGCATTCATGTCATCCGCATGCCCGAGCATTACGGCGCGCTCTCGCCGATTTTGCATGTGGTGCCGCTGCAATTGCTGTCGTATCACACCGCTTGTGCGCGTGGGACGGATGTGGATAAGCCGCGGAATCTGGCGAAGTCGGTGACGGTGGAGTGAAGTTGGGTTGGTGCCGTCGCGAGTTTTGTAAAGCGCCCCTTCGGGGGCGTTTTTGTTGGATGGGCATATCCTGAAACAAGTGGCACCCTTTTCTAAGCGGTAAAACAACGCCGGTAAGCGTCAATCTTTGCATTTAACCGGCAAAAAAACGCGCTTTAACTTAGCAAGCTCAGCTGAGATTTCGGAGGAATCAGGCCAGCGCCTGCGCGCTCACCGCCTTGCGCAAAATCTCCAACAGGAAAGACGTGGCAAGCCGCGCCGGCATAACAACGCGCGCACTGCGCGATATCGAACGCGGCGGACAAGGGTCGCTCCATTCTTTTATCCGCGTCGCCATGGCATTGGGCTTCGCCGACAATCTGGATCTCCCTTTCGAACTCAAGCCGCGCTCCGATCACAAGGAAGTCTGCGCGGTCGAGGCCATGTACGGCGCCATTGCAACTGCGTGCGAGCTACGAATGCCCGTCACGGCTTATTTCGATCTCGGCGATTCCATGGCCGCCTTTGGTATCGAACGATTCGATCGCAAGCTGCATGCGGGTCCCCATGCGTACGGCAGCCGGCGTGGCGCACGCCGACTTTCGCGTCCCTCAGATGCACTACGTCACGCTCTTGCGACTCATGCAGTTCATAACGCGCGATGCACGCGAAGTACTTCAGGCCTTCGAGCGATGCGTGTTCAACGTCGTCTTCGACATTCGCGACGATTACGCCAAGAACTTTTCCTTCGTGATGCACGCGCATGGCCGCTGGCAGTTTCACCCGCGTACGACCTTACGTTCAATTCAGGTCCGGGCGGCGAGCATCAAATAAATGTCTGCGGAGAGGCAAGGGCCGTGACGCGCGAGCATCTCATGAAGCTCGCTAGCAAGACTAGCATCGCGCCACGTGTCGCTGCGCGCTCCATCGATCGAATCGCGAACATCGCATCGGACTTCAAACGCTACGCCGACAACCTGCCGATAACCGTCGAAACCCTCGACGCCATGACCAAGACGATCTCGACCAACCAGGTGCGCGTGGCCAGACGCCTGTGGACAACCCTGTCAACAGCTCGACTGTTCATCTGTTGGCGGTTTCTGGATAACTTCGCGTTAACCCGCAAACACCGAAAGTTGTCCCAGCTTCCGTCCGCAAACGCGCTCGCCATACCGGACTTGTTAAATCGCCAACTCGTTGATCGGAAAAGCACGACGGTACTTATCCACTGAAACGCCTCGTGCTTGTTAACTATTACTACGTATACATACGAATCCTTTTGTTAACTTAAACAGACGAGGCGCGCTGCTCAAAACCCGTGCGATGTTTCAGACCGCAGCCGACGCATGCACGTCTTTCAACCGCTCGCGGCTGTTGCTCAGATGCAGGCGCATTGCGGCGCGTGCGTCGTCGCTGTCCTGACGCACGATCGCCCGATAAATCGCCTTGTGTTCACTCAGCACATTGCGCAGGCGTTCGATCTGATCCAGCTCCGCCAACTCCGCCCGGCCAAGCCGCGTGCGCGGACTCACGCCTCGGCCCATCTGGCTCAGGACGTCGTGGAAATATCGGTTGCCGCTTGCCCGAGCAATTTGCAGATGAAACTCGACGTCGTGTTCGAGAACATCGGTGCTGCCGCTCGTCAGTTGATCCTCGAAGTTTCTGAGCGTCGCGGCAATCTGCTTCAGATGCTGCTCCGTACGGCGTCCCGCAGCGAGCGCGGCGGCAGCGCCTTCCAGATCGATGCGAAACTCGATGATCGCCATGATGTCCAGCAGGTTCGACAACTCGACGCCCGGTAAGCGAACGGTCTCGCGCCCGGACGGCGCCAGAATGAAAGTGCCGACGCCATGCCGCGTCTCGACGACATTCGCAGCCTGCAACCGCGACACCGCTTCGCGCACCACCGACCGGCTCACCGACAGTTGCTTCATCAACGCGGCTTCGGTCGGAATCCGGTCGCCAGGTCGCAGAACGCCGCGCTCGATTTCCTCGAACAACGTGGTGACAACTTTATCGGTCAAACTCGCCATGTTCTCTTGATGTTGGGAAGAATGGTGTGGTCGGACATCTTGTCCGCGCCGTGGGCGGCGCCTGTAACTTGGATGTCAGACAACGCATCATGTCGTCACGCCGTTCGTTCGTCAATTCGGCGAATCCAGCGCTCGCAGCGCTTAACAAATAGGATGTCATATAACTACCCGCGCTCGCTGGTACCGCTTTAAACGTCGCCGGAAAAAGGATTAAGGGTTAACTCCGCTGTCTAATGTGGATGAAAACACAGTACCCTGTGTTAAGACGTCTGATGACATTTGCAATCTCAGACACCGGCTTCTCATCGAAAGACAGTCGCTCAAGGAGACACCATGTCATCAACGGCACCTTATCAAGCTTTGCCCAATACCTTCCGGGCGGCGCTTCTCGCACGCAAGAAAGTGATTGGATGCTGGACGTCGCTTGCCAGTCCTATCGTCGCGGAATTGCTCGGCGTTGTCGGCTTCGACTGGATTCTGCTCGACGCCGAGCACGCGCCCAACGATTCCATCACGCTGATTCCGCAGCATATGGCGCTAAAAGACAGCGTCAGTGCGCCCGTGGTGCGGCCACCGGCCAACGACGCCGTCGCCATCAAGCGCTTGCTCGACGCGGGCTTCGTCAACTTTCTTGTTCCGTTCGTCGATAGCGCCGACGACGGTCGCCGCGCCGTGGCATCCACACGCTATCCGCCGCAGGGCATTCGCGGCGTGTCGGTCGGGCATCGGGGCAACCGGTATGGCACGGTGCCCAATTACTTCGACCTGGCCAACGACAACATCGCCGTCGCGGTGCAGATCGAAAGCCGCGCGGCCGTCGAAGCCATCGACGAAATCGCGGCCGTCGACGGCGTCGATGCGCTCTTCGTCGGGCCTTCGGATCTCGCGGCATCGTACGGACATCTCGGCAATGCGAATCATCCGGACGTGCAAGCCGCCATCAAACATGTCTTCGAACGCGTGCACGCGGCTGGCAAGTCGAGCGGCATTCTCGCGCCCGTGCAGCAGGAAGCCGAGCGCTATCTCGCGCTGGACTGCACGATGGTCGCGGTCTGCGCCGACCTGGGGCTACTCAGGAACGCCGCGCAGGGCGTGAAGAGGCACTTCATCCAGGAGTAAGCTGCGCGGGTGGCAAGACCCGCGGCTGACTTCGAGAATCGAATCTGAAAACCGACCAAGGAGCGACACAATGCAAAAGGCAGGCTTTATCGGACTGGGCATCATGGGCAATCCCATGGCCGCCAATCTCCTCAAGAACGGCGTCGAACTCGCAGCATTCACGCGCAGCGGCGTGCCCGCCGATCTGACCGGCGCGGGCGCCAAGGCGTGCGATAGCCCGGCGGATGTCGCCGCCCAGGCCGACATCATTTTCCTGATGGTGCCGGACACGCCCGACGTAGAGCGCGTGCTGTTCGGCGAGAACGGCGTCGCGCAGAACTTGCGCGCGGGTCAGATCGTCGTCGATATGAGCTCGATCTCACCCATCGCCACGCGCGAGTTCGCGGCGAAGGTGCGCGAGCGCGGCGCGGATTACCTCGATGCGCCCGTTTCCGGCGGTGAAGTCGGCGCGAAGGCGGCATCGCTCACCATCATGGTCGGCGGCGCGCAGGCGACCTTCGACAAGGTCAAGCCGTACTTCGACATGATGGGCAAGAACATCTCGCTGATCGGCGAAGTGGGCGCCGGGCAGGTCTGCAAGGTGGCGAATCAGGTGATCGTCGCGGCAACCATCGAAGCAGTCGGCGAAGCGCTGCTGCTGGCGTCGAAGGCCGGCGTCGATGCCGAGAAGGTTCGCACCGCGCTAATGGGCGGCTTCGCGTCGTCACGCATTCTCGAAGTGCACGGCGAGCGCATGACCAAGCGCACGTTCAATCCGGGCTTCCGGATCGAATTGCATCAGAAGGACTTGAATCTGGCACTGGCGACCGCGCAGTCGCTTGGCGTGTCGCTGCCGAACACGGCGACGTGTCAGCAGTTGTTCAACTCGTGCAGCGCGCATGGCGGCAAGGCGTGGGATCACTCGGGAATGGTTCGCGCGCTGGAGATCATGGCGAATCATGAGATTGGGCAGGAAAAGAAGTAAGACGCTGGTTCAACTGTCGTCGACAAGCCGGCGTTCGCCGGCTTTTGTTTTTGGCTGGCTCGTTGGAGCTTGGCCCTTGCCGTGAGGCTCGACGCGGGCGCACTCGCTATTAGTTGTCTGACGTCTTAATTAACCTTTGCCGATTTGGACCGCTGGAAGGATCGAGGGGCTCTAAAGGGCTTGTAGAAAGGACTCAAGCGCGACAGGGTAAACGCCGAATTGGTGTTCAAGCCGACTCGCGATACCATGTCATCTGACAACGTATAACGATGACGGCGTGCTTCTGCATGTCACATAACGCGCGCGAACCGCTGATCGTATATTGCGCGGAAAGACGACGAAGACGCGCTACATCACTTTCATGAATACCGGCGTTGCGACGCGCGAGACATCGTCTTGGTTCTCCGCGTGCCATCGGTGCCGCGACTCAATGTGCTCTCGCGCGAAAGCAAGCGCAGCGCAAACCAACCCAACGAAGCTCCGACCATGTCCACTCAAGCACCTCAAGCGAACGCCACACCCAAAGTCACCGACCTGCGCGTCGTACCGGTCGCGGGCCGTGACAGCATGCTCATGAACCTGAGTGGCGCGCACGGGCCGTTCTTCACGCGCAACATCGTGATCCTCACCGATAGCGCGGGCAATCAGGGCGTCGGCGAAGTCCCGGGCGGCGAGAGCATCCGCAAGACGATCGACGATGCGCGCGCGCTCGTCGTCGGGCAATCTATCGGCAACATGCAGGCGGTGCTGAACCGCGTGCGCACGCAATTCGCGGATCGCGACGCGGGCGGCCGCGGCCTGCAGACGTTCGACTTGCGTACGACCATCCACGCCGTCACCGCGCTCGAAGCGGCGCTGCTCGATTTGCTCGGTCAGCATCTGGGCGTGCCGGTCGCGGCGTTGCTCGGCGAAGGGCAGCAGCGCGACGAAGTGGAGATGCTCGGCTATCTGTTCTATGTCGGCGATCGCAACAAGACGGACCTGCCGTACGCGAGCGGCGCGGATGGCCGCGACGACTGGGAACGCCTGCGCACCGAAGAAGCGATGACACCGGAAGCGGTCGTCCGTCTGGCCGAGGCCGCGAAGGCGCGCTACGGCTTCAACGATTTCAAGTTGAAGGGCGGCGTGCTATCCGGCGACGAAGAGATGCAGGCGACGACCGCGCTCGCGGAACGCTTCCCGGAAGCGCGCGTGACGCTCGATCCGAACGGCGCGTGGTCGCTTGCCGAAGCCATCCGCCTGTGTCGCGACAAGCACGACGTTCTGGCCTACGCCGAAGATCCGTGCGGCGCGGAAAACGGTTACTCGGGCCGCGAAGTGATGGCCGAATTCCGCCGCGCGACTGGCCTGCCGACGGCCACCAACATGATCGCGACCGACTGGCGGCAGATGGGCCACGCAATCCAGTTGCAATCCGTTGATATTCCGCTTGCCGATCCGCACTTCTGGACCATGCAAGGCTCGGTGCGCGTCGCGCAGATGTGCAACGACTGGGGTCTTACGTGGGGATCGCATTCGAACAACCACTTCGATGTATCGCTCGCGATGTTCACGCATGTGGCCGCCGCCGCGCCGGGCAAGATCACGGCGATCGATACGCACTGGATCTGGCAGGACGGCCAGCGTCTGACGCGAGATCCGCTGCAAATCGTGGGCGGAAAGGTGAAGGTGCCGGAGCAGCCGGGTTTAGGCGTAGAACTCGATATGGATGAAGTGGAGAAGGCGCACGCGCTGTATCTGCAACACGGACTCGGCGCGCGCGATGATGGCGTCGCCATGCAGTATCTGATTCCGAACTGGAAGTTCGATAACAAGAGGCCTTGCATGGTGCGATGAGCGGGCAGTGATCTAAGGGACTGCGGCGAAAATGCTTCGTTTGGGGGCGGGGCATTTTTGTCGCGAGGGAAGGAGCGTCTGGAATCTTCGGCGTAATCTTCGCCGTCGCTGCGACATTGGGAATTGCACTGATCCTTATCGGCCGAACGGCATTTGGTTACAACACCCTGCTACCGCCTGTGAAAGTGAACTGACATAAATCCGGTGACGGCTCTTTACCTACGAAGCGGCAAAGACACCGTCACCGGTCGCTACCTGCGGAACGTTCGCCTCAGTCGAATTACGTCGTCCCATTGATTCGTTCGGTCAGTGCAATTGCCGCAGCGGGATTGCGCTCCTTATATCCACTGATGACGTAAAGAAACACATCCCGCGAACCGACCTTCGCACCCGCGCTTGTCGATGCCCTCGCCATATCCTCAGGCACGCCACCCGCCGCCCATTCTTTCGCGCGGCTCGCCCAGCCATCGAGCGCCGCCTTCGAGTAACCTTGCTTCTGCTTCTCTGTCGTTCCCATGATGCGTGCATAGACGAATGGTGCGGTCGTATCCGCGATTTGCGGATACTTCGAGTCTCCCGCGACGACAATCGCCACGCGATGCTTTCGCGCCAGCGCCACGAATGCCGGATCGCTGAAACTCTCGTGTCGCACTTCGACGGCATGACGAATTGCGCGGCCTTCCACTTTCGCGGGCAGCAGCTTGAGGAAAGCGCCGAAGTCATCGGCATCGAACTTCTTGGTCGCTGCGAATTGCCAGTTGATCGGGCCGAGCTTGTTCTGTAGTTCCAACACGCCGCTTTTGAAGAAACGCTCGATGGTTTCGCCCGCATCGGCGAGTACCCGGCGATTGGTCGCGTAACGCGGCGCCTTCAGCGAGAACACGAAGTCGTCCGGGGCTTCATCGCGCCATTTGGCGAAGGTCTCGGGCTTTTGCGAGCCATAGAACGTGCCGTTCACCTCGATGGTCGTGAGCGCGCGGCTCGCGTATTCGAGCTCCTGCTTCTGCGCGAGTCCCTTCGGATAGAACGTACCGCGCCAGGGCTCGAACGTCCATCCGCCAATACCGACGCGAATCCGCGCCGTCTTTCGCGTGGCCATATGTCGTCCTCGATGTCGTGTGTTCGCCGATGCGGCTTACTTGCGCCCGACCAGATAGGTCACGCCTTGCGGTCCGTAGCGTTCTTCATGCTCGAGATTCGCGGACAGCTGGAAGATCTCGCCGACGCGATACAGCCGCTCGTCATCGCCAACGCGGATGGTGATCTCGCCTTCGACAATTAGCGCCTTGGCTTCGAAGGGATGCGCGTGAATATCCATTACGCCGTTCGGCTCGCGCGTGACGGTCACGACTTCTTGAAAGCCCTCCTCGGGAAGAAGGGCGAGGAATTCGTCTCGGTGCATGGCGATCGTTCCAAAGTGAAAAGGAAAGCGCGCCCGCATACGAGAATGCGAGCGCACGGGATCATGCACCGGATGCTAGCGCAACTTTCAGGCCGCGCTTGCTGCTTCAGTTGCCGAAGAATATGTCGCAGGGCGGCCCGCGCACGCACGGCTTGGAGATGCCCGCGTTGGTTCCGGTCGTGCCGATTGCGCCAGTGGCGCCACGAGAGGCGGGCGCGCCGCCATACGACATATCGCCCGTTTGGCCTTGCGTGCTGCCTTGCATCGCCGGTTGCGACGAGGTATCCGCCGTGGTTTGTCCCGGCACCTGCGCCGTGCGGTAATACGTTTCCTGCGCCGAGGCGCTGCCAGCAGCCACCAGTAGCGAGGCGGCAAGCGCCGTCGCGACGAGACGTGTTTTCATATCGACTCCTTGAATGAGATGCACGAACCGACAATGGCCGGGTCGCGCTATTCGTTGTAGCGAACCGTCGTTCGCACACGACGTGCCACGGTGCGTTCTACTCGATGGCAGTGCGCGAAGAGGCGTCAGGGCCGGTTCCGGTCGGCTTCTGCCATGCGACCACTTGCCGGACTTGTAGATATGCAATTCGAAGGCGACTGCGAAGCAGACAGGGACGAACGCCAGTAAGACCGTTGGCGGATGATCCACCCAGGACATGCCGCATTGCACACTTCGTTATAGGCCGCGCAGCCGCGATTGAACAGGGTATTTGCTGCATCGCTGGCAATTCGGTCGGTGGCCTGACGCAAGCCGGGCGTGCGCGTCATCGTGAGGTCGGCCTAGAATGCCGAATGTGATCATCAAGGACATCGCCGACATGACTGTCATCATCTATCACAACCCGAAGTGCGGCACCTCGCGCAACACACTCGCGCTGATCCGCAATGCGGGCATCGAGCCGAAAGTCGTCGAGTATCTGACCGCGCCGCCGGATCGCGCGACGCTCACTTCGCTCATCGCGCGCGCCGGGCTTTCCGTGCGCGAAGCGCTACGCGAAAAGGGCACGCCCTACGCCGAGCTCGGCTTGGGCGACACGAGTCTCACCGACGAGCAACTCCTCGACGCCATGCTCGCGCATCCAATCCTCATCAATCGTCCCTTCGTCGATACCCCGAAAGGCGCGCGACTGTGCCGCCCGTCCGAACTCGTGATCGATCTTCTGCCGGAGCCGCAAAAAGGACCTTTTGCAAAGGAAGACGGCGAAGTGGTTATCGACGAAGCAGGCAAACGCTTGCTCTGACTTGACCGTTACCTGACGTTACCTTTCTCGCGGGTCTGTTGCACCTGTGTCAGGAATCGCCTTCTAGACTGCACTCGACATCACGCAATCGGGGCAAGGAGAAGGCGACATGAAAAAGCAGCTTGCAACTGTGGCAATCGCGTTGGCAGGACTCGGGGGTTTGGCGGTATCGACGGCAGCATCGGCGCATGTCGATGTCGCGGTAGGCGTCGGCGTGCCGGTTTATGCGCAGGCCCAGCCGGTCTACGTGCAGCCCGCATACGGATACGGCTACGGCGATGAACGCTGGCGCGAACACGAATGGCGACGCCACGAGCGCGAGCGTCATTGGCGGCATGAGATGCATCGCGAAGAACGCTGGCGCGAACATCACGGCTGGTAAGCGCACCGACTTTCTGCGCCTGGAAACGCGGCGGGCCGCAAGGTTGCGCCGCGTTGCTTTTTGAATGATGCGAGAGTGCGCCGACGCGCACAGGCAACTCCGCCAGTCACTCTTCCTCGCCAATACCCGCCGGACGTTGACTCGGCGGCTTGCGCATCCAGCGCTTCAGCAAGCCTTTCTCGATGATCCGCCCAACCGTCAGCAGCACGATGAGAATCACCGTGGCGATCAGCGCGAGACTCCATACGCCGAGCCCACACAGAATGCCCACGGCCGCCGTCACCCAGATTGAAGCCGCCGTGGTCAGCCCGCGAATGCGGTTCTCGCGCGGATTCTGAATGATCACGCCCGCGCCCAGAAAGCCGATGCCCGTCACGATGCCTTGCACCACCCGCGAGACTTCGGTGTTGTGCGCGAGCGGCTCGGTGGCAAATCCGAGCGCACACATGGTCGCGATGCACGCGCCGAGCGACACGAGCCCGAGCGTCTTCATGCCGGTCGGTTTGCCGTGCAGATCGCGATCGACGCCGATGATGCAGCCGATCAGCACCGCGACGAGCATGCGGACGACGGCATCGATGAGAATGGGTTGAGGAAGCATCGCGAAGAAACAGGACTGAAAGGGACGCTGCATCTTCGCATCAAAGGTCCGGACGCGCGCGGGATATTTTGGCGGGCTAACGTGCCGGTTCCTTGCAAGGAGACAACGTGAACCACCGTCCCAAATTCTCGATGATCGATGCCGCGCCGACGCCTGTCGGCCCGTTCTCCCACGCGGCAGAAGCCGACGGCTGGGTTTTCCTCACCGGCCAAATGCCGACCGACCCCAACGACGACAACGCCCCGCTGCCCGAGGGCGTCGCCGCGCAGACGCGCCGCGTGATGGATAACCTGATCCTGGTGCTGACGGGACTCGGCCTCACGCTCGACAGCGTGGTGAGCGCGCGCATCTTCCTCACCGAGTTCAAGCGCGACTACGACGCGATGAACGCCGTGTACCGCTCCTACTTTCTGCCGAAGCCGCTGCCGGCGCGCACGTGCATCGGCGTGACGGGCCTTGCGCGCGATGCGCTCGTCGAGATCGATTTCGTCGCGCGGCGGCCCTGAAGTTCAACGCCGCTTCGATGCGTCGACCCAGCGAAAGGTCAGGTTGATCCGTTCGCCGCGCGCGCCCGGCTCCTTCGGCACGCGATGCACCCATTCGAGCTGCGTGCGTCCGCGCATCACGAGCAGGCTGCCGTGCGTCAGCGCGAGCGCGTGCGTGGCATGCGTGCGCGCGTGGCGGAATTCGAATGCACGCGTGGCGCCAAGACTCACCGACGCGATCACCGGCTCGGGCCCGAGCTCGCGTTCCTTGTCGGCGTGCCAGCCCATGCTGTCGAGCCCCGTGCGATAACGGTTGAGGAGCACGCTGTTGAAACGCGCGGCGCACACGTCCTGAGCGGCATCGCGCAACCGGGCGACGGCGGGCGTCCACGGCTGCGGCACGTTGCGGATGCCCGAGTAGACATAGACGGCATCCGGCTCGCCTTGCCACGCGGTCAGGCGCGGCAGCGGCAAACGGCCGCGGGGCGTGTTCATCGTGTCCTGCTGCCAGCTTACTTCCGCGATCAGCTCGCCCATGAGATCGGAACCGGCGTCGGAGTCGATCCAGTCCGGGTGCCACACGATATCGGGTTTGGGAATGTCGTCGAAGAGATCGAACATGGGAACGCCGGCGTGCGCGGAAAAAGTCCACGATAGCAGAGCTGTCGCATGCTGCCTTGCGCCCTCATTTCATCAGGCTCGGGCGTTGTGCTACAGTCGCCTCGCCATCTTGAAAATGTACGAGGACACGCATGAACACCACCGCCGAAGCGACCGGCGGCGCGGCGTCGAGCCGGCGCATTCTGATTGTCGACGACAGCGAGGACGCCGCGCTTGCCATGTCGATGCTGCTCGAAGCATTGGGCCACGAAGTGCGCACGGAGCACGACGGTCCGCGCGCGTTGCAGTCCATCGACGATTTCAAACCCGACGTGGTGCTGCTCGATATCGGTCTGCCGGGCATGAACGGCTTCGACGTGGCGCGCGAGATGCGCAAGCGCCCCGTCACGCGCGACGCCTTGCTGCTCGCGCTGACCGGTTACGGCAGCGACGCGGATCGCCAGAATTCGATCGATGCCGGCTTCGATCATCACCTCACCAAGCCGGTTTCCATCGACGCTCTGGAAGCGCTGCTCGGCTAACGCCGCCTCATTCCTCGACGCGCAGTCTCGCCATATACGGCAAGTGATCGGACAGCCATGCGGTGTCCTGCGTCGGCACGAGCCATTCGACAGGCTTAAGACCGCGCACGAACATCTTGTCGAGCGCGAGCGCGGGCGAGAACGCCGGAAAGGTGCGGCCGGATTCGCCGAGCATCGTCGCGACCTCGCTCATGCCGAGTTCGCGAAATAGCGGCACGGAATCGTTGCGCCAGTCGTTGAAATCGCCTGCCAGCACGAGCGGGCCTTCCGGCGCTTCCTTCGCAATCCAGTGCGCGATCCAGTTCATCTGACGCAGACGCGCGGAACGCGTGAGCGCCAGATGCGCGCACAAGAGCGTGATGGCCTTGCCGGCGAAAGTGGCGCGCGCGACCAGCAAGCCACGCTTTTCGAAGCGATGCGCCGAGATGTCCCAGCGCCCGGACAGATCCAGCGGATGCGGCGACAAGATGGCGTTGCCGTGCCGCCACGACGGCTTGAACACGTTCGGCCCGAGGGCGATCTGCAATTCGAGCGCGGTGGCGATTTCGGTGGCCTGGCAATGCCAGACATCGTCGAGCGGCGCTGCAAGCGGGTTGCCGAAGCCGCTTGCGAGCACGGGCTGCGGCATGCGCCGCGCCATCGCTTCCTGGAGAAAATAGACGTCGGCGTTGGTGGTCTGAACCCACCGCTGCATGGCGTTCCAGGCGCGCAGTCCGAGCGGTGAGCGGCCCTTGTGGAGATTCCAGCTTACGGCGGTGAAGTCCGGCGTGCCGTTGTGCGTGGATGGACCTGGCGGAAGATGTTCTGGGTTTCGCATGCGTTCGTTGTGTGGTGGTGCGGCCTCTCTACTTTATGTCACGAAGGCCGTCATTGCGTTGCTGGTGCCGAAGCCATGCTCGCGCGCACTCGATACAGCAGCGTCGGATTGCTGTCGACGATCTTCCATTCGCCCCATTCGCCGGGCTTCAACACGAGCCCCGGATGCGATCCGCTCACCTGACGCGGCACCGGCGGCAACTTGCAGCCGGCCGCCGTGGTCCGCGAGGAATCATCCTGAAGCGTTTCCTGAGCGTCGATGGCGAGCGTGATGTCGTCGGCGCTCGCGTGCGTCGGCGAAACGGTGATGGTGCGCGTGAGATCGATGTCGCCCGCTGGCTGATTCGCACAGCCGACCTGATTCTGCGTGATGTTGTGATGCGTATCGGTGCGCGCCTGGCCGACATTCGTCGTGGCGGAAAACGAATCGATTTGCTGACCGTCGCGCACAACCTGCAACTCCCAGTCGACAGGCTGCGGCGTGCTTGACTGCGCCCAGGCAGGTCCCGCCGATACCACCACGAGGCACGCGCTCGCAGCAAGCACAAATCGAAAGGGGAACGGCAAGACGGTTCGTGTTGTTCTTTGCATTGAAGGCTTCTCCGGCGCACGGGCGGTTCGGATGGCGGCGTTTCGCTTTTGCGCGTGATCTGCTTGGGCGAAAAGCCGCTGGATCGGCGTTTCCTCGGCGACTTGATTCTGACCGGGCTGCACGGCTACGGTTCAGCCAGAATCCTTACCAAAACCCGACATATGGGCCGCGCGAAACACTTCGCAGCCAGGTTGGAAAAACGCCGCAAAAAAACAGCACGTTTCGAACCCGCTCGCGGCACGCTCACACGTGGGACGAACGATGATACTCGCGCCTGCGCTATGCGGCGGAATTGGCAGCAGACCCGCGAGACTGCTCGCTTGCGTGGTGTTTTGTCGTCGCTACACTGGCTTTGTCGACCAAAACAATGACGGGGTGTGACATGACGACAGCCGTGGTGAAACAGGAACTGGCGGTGGCATCGTTCAGCAAGGTCTACAGTCTCGACGACGTGGAAACCGCGCTCAACGACTTGTCCGAAGGCGCAAGCGAAGCCCTGCGCGCAACTTACGAGAAGATGCTCAAGGTCGGCAATCTGCGCTTCTGCGTGAAGCCGAATCGCATGCCGTGCATCGACGACCTTGCGGCTTCCCTGCCGAACTTCGAGGAGCCGCTCGACGACATTCGCAAGCAGATCGCGCTGTGCCTCGAAACCGAGGACCGCCTCGAACTCATGCCAATGCTGTTGCTTGGCGAACCCGGCATCGGCAAGACGCATTTTGCGAAGCAGCTTGCGCGAATGCTCGGGACCACGTCGCATTACGTGGCGATGAGTTCGCTCACCGCCGGATGGATTCTCTCGGGCGCGTCGTCGCAATGGCGCAATGCCAAGCCAGGCAAGGTGTTCGACGCCCTCGTGAACGGCAGCTACGCGAACCCCGTCATTACCGTCGATGAAATCGACAAGGCCACCGGCGACGCGCAATACGATCCGCTCGGCGCGCTTTACGCGTTGCTCGAACACGACACGGCGCAGACTTTCATCGACGAATTCGCGGAAGTGCCGATCAACGCGGGCAACGTCGTGTGGATTGCAACGGCCAACGACGCGCGCGCCATTCCCGAGCCGATCATGAACCGCATGAACGTCTACGAGATTCCCCCGCCGGATCGCGACGGCGCGCGTCGTATCGCGCAGGCGATTTACGACGACATCCGCACGACGCACGCGTGGGGCCGGCGCTTTCCCGAAACGCTCGGCGATGCCCCGCTCGATGCGCTCACGCAAGCCTCGCCACGCGGCATGCGGCGCGCGATGCTCAACGCGTTTGGCAACGCGCGTATCGACGGACGGCATCACGTCGAGGCGCGCGATATCCAGCTCGACCGTAATTCACGCAAGAAAGCGATCGGTTTTTAAAGCGCACGAATTTTTGGAATTGCCAAAAAAGCCATGGAAACATGACTTTTTTGTCATCGAACCGCCAGTTTCATGCCTTTTTCTGCATTGCTCCGTAATTCGGTTCAATTGCCATGCGTTTGTTGTGCAACTCGCAATAGTCAAGAACGTAGAATGGTTGCGAGCTATCTTGCAACGGAACGGACATGGATCGGATCGAGTGCGTGGTAATCGGCGCGGGCGTGGTTGGGCTTGCGATTGCGCGGCAACTGGCGATGCGCGGGCGCGAAGTGATCGTGCTGGAAGCGGGCGAGGCGATCGGCATTGGCACCAGTTCGCGCAACAGCGAAGTGATTCACGCGGGCATCTACTATCCGCGCGGATCGCAGAAAGCCGAGCTGTGCGTGCGTGGGCGCGAAATGCTGTACGAATACTGCCGCGAGCATGGCGTGCCGCATCGGCAATGCGGCAAGCTGCTCGTTGCCACGGCGCGCAATCAGATTCCGCAGCTTGCGGGCATCGAACAGAAGGGCCTGGAAAATCGCGTGGAAGGTCTCGTGCGGATCAGCGGCGCACAGGCAGCGGAGATGGAGCCGCAACTGACGTGCGTCGAGGCGGTGTGGTCGCCGAGTACGGGAATCGTCGACAGTCACCAGTACATGCTGGCGCTACAAGGCGATGCCGAGAATCACGGCGCGAACATCGTGTTTCATACGCCGGTGGCCGCCATCGACGCGCGCGAGGGCTGCTTTATCGTAGAGACCGGCGGCGATGCCCCGGCGCGCTTCCGGGCGTCGTTTCTGATCAACAGCGCGGGGCTTCATGCGAACAGGATCGCCAGCAAGATTCGCGGTCTCGACGATCGTCACGTGCCGCCGCTCTACTTCGCGAAGGGCAACTACTTCAGCGTGAGCGGGCGCGCACCGTTCGAACGGCTCATCTATCCGATGCCCAATGAAGCGGGACTCGGCGTGCATCTGACCGTCGACATGGGCGGCCAAGCCAAGTTCGGTCCTGATGTCGAATGGGTGCAGTCGCTCAATTACGATGTCGATCCGCGCCGCGCCGATTCCTTCTACGCCGCGATTCGTGCGTATTGGCCGGGTCTGCCTGACGACGCGCTGCAGCCGGCCTACGCGGGCATCAGGCCGAAGCTCTCGGGTCCGGGGCAGGCAGCCGCCGACTTCATGATTCAAGGCAAGTCCGCGCATGGCGTGCCGGGGCTCGTGAATCTGTTCGGTATCGAATCGCCCGGACTGACGGCTTCACTCGCCATCGCCGAGCGCGTGGCGGACATGATGCGTTAGCCGCGATTCCCCCGGGTTCTTATCTATAACATTTGGCTTCATCGATTCGCTTCCGGATTGTTATGCTCGGGCATCGCCGTCGTCAGAACGGCGTTTTCCCCCAATACAACATGGAGCGAGTCACCATGAAGGCATCTCGTCGTACGTTTCTCATCACCAGCGTGGGCGTTGCATCGACGTTCGCGCTCGGCTCGAAAGCCGCTTTCGCCGACGCACCGAAGGTCGACGAAAACGATCCCACCGCCAAGGCGCTCGGCTACAAGGAAGACGCGACCAAGGTCGATAAGGCCAAGTTCGCCAAGTACGCCGCCGGCGAAGACTGCGGCAACTGCCAGTTCTATCAAGGCAAGGCCGCCGATGCCTACGCGCCGTGTCCGATGTTCGCGAACAAGCAGGTCGCCTCGAAGGGCTGGTGCGGCGCGTATGTAAAGAAGGCCTGAGCTTCCCTCGTTGGACGACGAACGCGCCTGGCGGCATTGCCCGGCGCGTTTTGCGTTGTAGCCGCTTGATAAGCAAACGCATGGTCTTTACACTCGCCAAGGCAAATTCAGCCTTACGCCTCGCCTGAGCAAATGCATTCGATGCGCCGGGCGATACGCGCACGACGCGGCCAACGGGGGTCCGTCCGATGGCACGAAACCCAATGATCGACAAACCAAAGGGATTCGCATGGCAGGCAGACCATTGAATGCGCGCGCCGTCGCGGCCGCGGTCATCGGCAATGCGCTGGAGTGGTACGACTTCACCGTGTTCGGTTTCATGACTGTCGTCATCGCCCGCTTGTTCTTTCCGAGCTATAGCGACTACTCATCCATTTTGCTGACCACCGCGACCTTCGGCGTCGCGTTCGTGATGCGGCCGGTCGGCGGCATCGTGCTGGGTCTTTATGCGGATCGCGCGGGGCGCAAGGCGGCGCTCACGTTGGTCATCGCGATGATGACCATCGGCATTCTGCTGCTCGCGATAGCGCCGCCATACTCGGCAATCGGGATCGGCGCGCCGCTCGTGATCGTGTTCGCGCGGCTGTTGCAGGGCTTCTCCGCCGGCGGCGAGTTCGGAACGGCGACCGCGCTCTTGATCGAAGCAGCGCCGTTTTCCCGACGCGGTTTCTACGGCAGTTTCCAGATGGCGAGTCAGGCGGCGGCGCTCTTGCTCGGCGCGCTCGTCGGCGCGGCGATCACGCGCGGACTGTCGCCCGAAGCGCTCGATTCATGGGGCTGGCGCGTGCCGTTCGTTCTCGGTTTGATCATCGGGCCGATCGGCCTGTACATTCGGCGCAACATGGCCGATACCGAAGCGTTCCTGCACGCGAAGAAGACCGCGCGCCGCGCGACGCTTGGTGAAGTCTTCCGCAATCACAGCCGCGAAGTGCTGTGCGGGCTCGGTTCGGTGATCGCGCTGACGGTGACGGTCTATGTGCTGATCGCCTATCTGCCGACCTTCGCGGTCAAGCAACTCAAGCTGCCGCTCGGGCAGTCGTTCACGGCGCTGATCGTCGGCAATCTCATCTTGACCGTGCTTTCGCCGGTGGCGGGCGCGTGGTCGGATCGAATCGGACGCAAGGGCCTGACCTTGTGGTCGCTTCTCATCACGCTCGTGATCATCTATCCGCTCTTCGCGTGGCTCGCCGCCGAACCGAGCGTGGCGCGGCTCGTGGTCGTGCAGGCGCTCTTGTCGATCACGCTGTCCGGTTACTACGGGCCGTTCGGCGCGCTGATCGCGGAGCTGTTTCCCGCTCATATCCGCTCGACCGGGCTTGCGCTCGCGTACAACATCGCGGTGATGCTGTTTGGCGGCTTCGGGCAGTTCATCGTGACGTGGCTCATCAAGACGACGGGCTCGCAACTCGCGCCGACCTTCTACGTGATGGCGGGACTCGTGCTTTCGATCATCGCCGTGGCCTGCATTCCGGCGACGCGTCACGTCGATGTCGACGAGGCGCGCGACGGCATCCGCTAGGCGGTCGAGCGCCTGCGCGACGCTTCAACGCTCCAGACCCGCTGCGACGAGCAATTCCGCCAGGACTTCGGAGAGACCGCCTTCGTGGTTCGCTGCGCGTTCCTTCAATTGCGTCACGAGCTTCTCGTCCAGCTTGCAGGCAAACGGCACGAGGCCCTTGGCCTGATCCAGCTTGCGCTGCTCGCGGCGATCCAGTTTCGGCGCTTCCGCTGCGCCCACGCGCGGCTTGCCGCCTTGCTTCAGGTCGTTGGCGAGCTTGAACGCCTTGGTTTGTTCCAGTTGAAATTTGTTCACGCGATGCTCCGTTGCGGCGTTTTGATAGGCAGGGGCCGTATTGTACGTGGAGGTTCACACGCGGCCTGCATCCGCGAGACCGTCGATGCGCTCGCGCATGCGCTTCCAGTGCGAGCCTTCCCAGAAGACGCGGCGGCAGACATCGCAAGTCACGAAACGCGTGTGCCGTTCGCGCACGCCTTCGGGCACGCGGTCGTCGATCTCGCTCGCTGCCGCGCGACGCAGCGGCGCGTTGCACATGAGGCAGAGGCGAAACGCGCGCACATGCGGCGCGAGATCGAGACGTTCCGCCACTTCACGCCATTGCTCGTCGGCATGCAGTGCGCGCACGTAGCAGCCGTGCAGCACATTTTTTCGCTTGAGCAATTCGCGGTCGCGCGTAAGGACGATGCGTGCTTCATCGTGCGCAAGGCGCTCGATTTCATCGTCGGCGAAGTTGTTGTCGTAACGCGTGTCGAAACCCGCGAGCCGCAACAGTTGCGCGAGGCCGCCGAGATGCGCATCGGCGATAAAGCGCAGATCTTCCGCAACGAGCGCCGGCCGCAAAAGCCGTGCGCCGTCGGCCATGCCGGGCGGCACGCGCCGCGCGGGATAGATCTCGATGACATCGTTTTCTTCGATTGGCGCGTCGAAGCCGGCCGGATGCCCGTTGCGCACGATCAGCGCCACTTCCGTGTGCGGCACGCCCAGCGCTTCGATCATGTGCTTGGCCGACGAAGACGGCGGACAGGCGCAAGCGAATGCCTGCCCGCGTTGGGGCCGCGCCAGAAAGTCGTTCAGTTCGCGATGGAAGTGAAAGCGCGCCGTGACCATGCAGTCAGTATCGCATCGGCGGATTCGGCGTGCTGCCAGTCGATGTGCTCTACTGGCGCTCGGTCGGCAATCAACGAATGGAGCGTAAGCATGGATATCGGATTCATCGGTCTGGGTGAAATGGGCGCGGCCATGGCCGTCAACGCGCTGAAAGCGGGCCACACGGTGCGCGTCTGGAACCGCTCGCGCGACAAGACGCGTTCGCTCGCGGACCAGGGCGCATCCGTGGTCGATACCCCCGAGCAGGCATTTGCCGGCGACGCCGCCTTTTCGATGCTCGCGGACGATCAAGCGCTGCGCTCGGTGCTGATCGATGGCGGCTTGCTCAAGCACGCGCCGAAAGGCCTCGTGCACGTGAACATGGCGACCATTTCGGCGGCGCTCGCCGTCGAACTCGCGCAATTGCACGCGCAGCATGGCGTCGCTTACGTGGCCGCGCCCGTGCTTGGCCGGCCGGATGTCGCGGCGGCGGGCAAGCTCAACATTCTCGCGGCCGGCGCCGATGCCGACATCGCGCGCGTGCAACCCGTCTTCGACGCGCTCGGTCAAAAAACCTGGCGCGTGGGCCACGAACCGCAGCACGCCAACGTGCTCAAGCTGGCGGCGAATTTCATGCTGGCGTCGGCGATAGAAAGTTTCGGCGAAGCGGCCGCGCTCGTGAGCGGACACGGTATCGAGGCGCAGACGTTGCTCGACGTCATCACGAATTCGCTGTTTCCGGGGCCGGTTTATCAGGGCTACGGCAAGATGATCGCGGAGCGTCGTTACGAGCCCGCGCTCTTCAAGGCGCGGCTCGGTCTGAAGGACGTGCGCCTCGCGATAGCCGCGGGCGACGCGGTCAACGTGCCGCTGCCGGTCGCGAGCGTGGTGCGCGACAACCTCGTCGACGCGCTTGCCCACGGCGATGGCGAAAAGGACTTCGCGGTGCTCGGGCAAGTGGCGGCGCGCCGCGCGGGACGATGATCGTTGAAAAGAAACGTCTGTTCTAACGGGTTCGTGATTTGCTGGGATGGCTATGCATCGAACGTAATTAAAAATAGCTGGGAGACGTCATGCCATCGAACCGCATCGCCTTCGCCGCGCTTTGCTGGGGCGCCTTGTCGAGCGCGCCCGCTCACGCCGACGACACCCCGAGCCCGTGCGATGCGCTGAAGCGCATCGTGGCGGCGGCGCCGAATTTCTCGTCACTCTCCGCAATCGATGGACGGCCCGTCGCGTTGGCATACGGCGACGGCGCGAGCTGCGCGGCGTCGCAAAGCAACTATCGATGCACCTGGACGCCGCACGGCGGAGCAAGCGCCGATGCGCTGCAAAGCGTCGCGGCGGACATCGCTTCCTGTCTGCCGGACGCCACCCACGATCAGAATTCGCCCGCGCGCCAGCACTTTTATCTTGGCGCACGCGGCGCGCGCACGGAGATCGCGGCATCGCAGGCGGGCGAGAACAAGCTGAAGCTCGAAATCTACGGCAACCGGTGAGGCTATCGTGACGAAGCGCATCCTCATAGCCGACGCCGACGACGACGCCCTGAGCGGTCTCGCCAATCTCCTGAATGGAATGGGACACGAAGTGGCGCTCGCCGCCAATGGCGCGCAAGCCGTGCAAGTGGCCGCGCAGTTTTCGCCGGATGTCGTGATTCTGGATATCGGCGCGCCGCTTTTGGATGGGCTCGTCGCCGCGCGTGATTTGCGCCGCACGCCCACAGGTCACGCGATGATGCTCGTTGCGCTCACGGGTTGGGGTCAGCCGCAACACCGCGAACTAACGATGGATGCGGGCTTCGACGTACATCTCGTGAAGCCAATTTCATCGGATCAACTGCAGTTCATTCTCTCGATGACGCAGCCGTGAAATATTCCGTGTTGATCGCATGCAACGGAGATGTTGCATCGCATCAAATTTAACGATATAGTTACTCTTGTCTCCTCCATGTCTCCACTGATATGGATTCAGCCCGCCAAACTAGGCGGGCTTTTTTTCGTCCGCAGCAAACGATGCAGCCAATAAAAAAGCCGATCCGCTGACAAAGCGAACCGGCTTTTCTGCTTTCCGAGGGATAACGATCAGCGCGTGAGCCCGGCTTCCTCGTCGGCGCCGATGGCCAGATTCATGCATTGAATCGCCGCGCCGGATGCGCCCTTGCCAAGATTGTCGAGCCGCGTCACGGTCACGAAACGCTCTTCGTTGCCGAACACGAAAATCTCGACACGGTTCGTGTCGTTGCACGCTTGCACGTCGAAGAAACCGTTGTCGAGATTGCTTTCGGCATCGAACGGAAGCACGCGCACGAACGGCTCGTTGTTGTAGTACTCGGCGAGCATATCGCGCACGTCCTGCGGTTTCGCCTTGCGCGCGAGCTGGTCGGGCGAGAAATATGTCGTCACCGCCAGACCCTTCAGGAACGGGCCGACTATTGGCGTAAAGATCGGCGCGCGCTTCAAACCCGTGCGCACCGACATTTCCGGCAGATGCTTGTGCGTGAGGCCGAGCGCGTACGGACGTGGACTCGCCAGACGCGCGTCGCCGCCGGCTTCGTATTCGGCGATCATCTTCTTGCCGCCACCGCTGTAGCCGGTGATCGAATAGGCGTGCGCGTCGAAATCGGCGGATACGAGACCGCCCGCGACGAGCGGTTGCACCGACAGTACGAACGCCGATGCATGGCAGCCCGGTACGGCGATGCGCTTCGCAGTACGCAGACGTTCCCGCTGCGCGCGCGAAAGTTCGGGCAGACCGTACGCCCAGTCGTCCTGCGTGCGAAACGCGGTGCTGGCGTCGATCATGACGGTGCGAGCGTTGTCCTTGTCGACGAGCGAAACCGATTCTCGCGAGGCGACATCCGGCAGGCACAGAAAGGTCACGTCGGATGCGTTGATGAGGCGGCGGCGTTCCTCGACGTCCTTGCGCTTCGTGTCGTCGATACGCAGCACTTCGATGTCACGGCGTCCCGACAGATATTCGAAAATCTTAAGGCCGGTGGTGCCTTCCTGTCCGTCGACAAATACTTTCGTGGTCATCTCGATCTCACTGGTTCGGCGCGACGACGCAAATGGTTGCAACGCCTACGCGCTCGCCGCAAAAACGGACATTTTAAGGCGTTTCCGAGACGCGTTGATGTCCGTTGTCCGCAACGAGCGCGTGCAGGCTGTCAAACGCGCCGCCCAAGCGGCGCGCGCGCCTTACTTGCCGGTCCAGCGAGCAGTCACGGCAGCGATTCGCGCGCCAAATACGCGGGCGCTTTCGAGATCGCCGGGCGGCGGTGCTTCGTCCGGCGATGCATCCGCGGGCGATTGCGTCAGCAACCCGGTCGAGCCGCCGACGAAGTTCAGGTCGTTGCGGGTGGCGGCCTTCGTGTTCGACGGCATCATGCCGGTGCCCGCCCAGATCATGCCGTGTTGCATGGCGAGCGTGACGAAGTAGGAAATCGTCAGGAACTTGTCGCCGTTCATGGTCGCGGAATTGGTGAAGCCAGCCGCGATCTTGTCTTTCCATTTTTGCGCGAACCAGGGTTTGGAACTGGCGTCGGCGAATTTCTTGAAGTCGGCGGACGGGCCGCCCATGTAAGTCGGCGAGCCGAAGACGATGGCGTCGGCGGCATCCAGGTCGGCCCAGGCGGCGTCGTCGAGATCGCCGACTGCGATCAGTTTGGCGTTGGCGCCTGCGTCCGTGGCGCCGGCCAGCACGGCTTCGGCGGCTTTCTTCGTGTGGCCGTAGCCGCTGTGATAAACGATGATGATGTTCGACATGGTTTCCTTTAGCCGCGATGAATTCGCGGTGCGTCTCGACTGCACGCGTGTGGGTTTGCTCTTCGCGACGACGGCATGGAAGCCATCACTCGACGAAGGCGGCGGGCGAGCGGAACCAGTCTAGCAAAGACAAATTTCGTTCTGCGGACATGGATGCGGCGAGCGTTACGCTCGCCGCCCGTTCATTACCGGCCGTAAGTGAAGGTCAACTGCGCCGAGGCGATGCTTACCGTGCGGATTTCGTGTTCGAACATCAGCGCGGGCGTACCTTGCCGCAGCCGCAGGTCGTCGCTGCGCAGCGCATACACCGTCACGATATAGCGGTGCGCCTTGCCAGGCGGAGGGCACGGACCGCCGTAACCGTCGGTGTCCCAGTCGTTGCGGGCTTCCACCGCGCTCATTTTGCGCAGCGTGCCGGCGGCGCTCGCATTGGCCGGTATATGCGTCACACCCGCCGGAATGCCAGCGACGGCCCAATGCCACCAGCCGCGGCCGGGGGCGTCGGGATCGAATACGGTGATCGCAAAACTGCGCGTATCGGTGGGCGCGCCGCGCCATGAAAGCTGCGGTGAGCGATTGCCGCCCTTGCAGTCGGATTCATTGAAAAGAAGATCGCTCGAAACCGGCTTTCCCGTAACTAGATCGACGCTTGAAACGGTGAATGCCGGTTCTGCCACGGCGTCTTGTGGCATGAAAATAACCGCCAATATCCACGTCGAGAGTGCGAATAACGTAAGACCGGCCGGACTCTCGGTTCGACATGCGAGGCGCATGTAGCTGACTCCTGTCAGTGCCGTTGCGCCTTATATCAGCGTTTCGATGGCTGCAACGATGTTTTTTGTCTCAGTGATGCGCTTCATGCCAAGTTGCAGTTTAACATTGCAACAAAGCATTAAAAGCTTGCACCTTGAGACTAAACCTATGGCGCAGTTCAAATGTGTCTGAAATTAAAAACGAGATGACGCCTTGACGGCGGCGACTTCGGCAGCTATCAAAGAGAAAATGAATATCCCGACAGTGATTCGCGCGGCATCAGACGAACCAATATTCTGGGGCAGTAAATGAGCCAGCGAATAAAAGTCATCATTGCAGACGATCATCCGGTCATCTTGTTCGGCGCCACTCAGGCGCTCAACAAGTTTCCGGAGGTCGACGTCATTGGTCAGGCCAAGCAATCCACCGAGCTTATTCAATTGCTGCAAAAATCGCATTGCGACGTTCTCGTAACCGATCTTGCAATGCCGGGCGGCTCTTATGGCGATGGCATGCCGCTGCTCGGCTATATCGGCAGGCAATTTCCCAGGGTAAAACTCGTTGTCCTGACCATGCTCGAAAACCCGGCCTTGCTCAAACGTCTGCGCGAAGTCGGTGTCATGTCGATCATCAACAAAGCCGACGACATGAACCATATCGGCTGGGCAATTCAGCACGTCATGCGCGGTCAGGAGTATCTCGGGCCATCGGTCAAGGCGGCGCTCGACAGCATGGGAATGAGCGGAAGCGGTCAGCAACGCAGCGTGATTCTTTCCAAGCGTGAACTCGAAGTGGTACGGCTCTTCGTCTCGGGCATGACGATCACTGAAATAGCGGGGCAATTGCGGCGCAGTATTAAAACCATCAGCACGCAAAAGAACACCGCTATGCGCAAACTGGGTATCGAGCGAGATTCCGAATTGTTTCAGTATGCACAAAGTAATGGCTTGATGAATCTCTCGGCATATTCGGGCGACGGTTCCGTGGAAGACGTACCCATTCCAGATTCGAATTAGGTTCGCACTATTTAACCGCTGGACGAATTGAAAAAAGCCGCTGATGATGTCAGCGGCTTTTTCGTTTCGATTCTCAACCAGCGATTGCTTTAAAGACTTATTGCGGCGCAGCCGTCGCTCCGCCGTGTGCCGCCGACCATTCGGCAGGCGCGTGCAGGAATTTCTCGACCTCATCCAGCGTCTTCGATTCGAAGTAGCCTTGTTCCTTGGCGACGCGCAGCACGTCCCACCACGTCGCGAGCGCGTGCAGATTCACGTCGATATCCTTCAGCACCGACACGCTCTCTTTGAAGATGTTGTAGTGAAAGAGCACGAAGCAGTCGTTCACCGTTGCGCCGGCCGTGCGCAGCGCATTGATGAAGTTGATCTTGCTGCGGCTGTCGGTGGTCAGGTCTTCCACCAGCAGCACGCGCTGGCCTTCGGTCAGAAGACCTTCGATCTGCGCGTTGCGACCAAAACCCTTGGGCTTCTTGCGAACGTATTGCATCGGCACCATCAGGCGATCCGCCAGCCACGCCGCGAAAGGAATACCCGCCGTCTCGCCGCCTGCAACCGCGTCGATCTGTTCGTAGCCGACGTCGCGCAGAATGGTCGCCTCGGCCATTTCCATCAGACCGCGACGCACGCGCGGATAGGAAATCAGCTTGCGGCAGTCGATATACACCGGGCTCGCCCAGCCGGACGTGAAGATATACGGTTTTTCCGCGTTGAAGTGCACCGCCTGTACTTCGAGCAAAATCTTGGCGGTGGTGTCGGAGATCGTCTGGCGATCGAAGCCTGTCATGGGCGAATCCTTGGACTTGGATGGTGGCGCTTGGTCGAAGCGGGAGGCGGCCGCGTGGGGCCCTGGCGCATTAACAGGCAGAACGAGCCGCTTTTGGACGGCGTTCGTGCGGTTCCTGCGCGCGTAGGCCGAAATTTTACCCGAGGTGAGACGTTCGGGCGAGCGGCGCTCGGGACAGCGCCTATTTTTTGAGCGTCTTGTAGCCGCGTGGTCGTCGCACTTAAACTCGCGCAACTTCGCCCGCCGTGCTCCCACATGACTCCCGCTTCCCCTTCCGTCGATACCCCGAATCACCGCCACGCGCTGCACGCGCTCATCGCTTCCATTCTCGGCTATGCGATGGATGGCTTCGATCTCCTGATACTCGGCTTCATGCTGCCCGCGATCGCCGTGGATCTGCACCTCACGCCCGCGCAGGCAGGGTCGCTCGTCACGTGGACGCTGGCCGGCGCGGTCGCGGGCGGCGTGGTGTTCGGCATGCTCTCCGATTACTTCGGCCGTGTGCGCATGCTGACCTGGACCATTCTCCTGTTCGCCGTCTTCACCGGCCTGTGCGCGCTTGCGAGAGGATACGGCGACTTGCTGGTCTATCGCACCATCGCGGGCATTGGGTTGGGCGGGGAGTTCGGCATTGGCATGGCGCTCGTCGCCGAGGCATGGCCGGCTCGGCTGCGGGCGCGCGTGTCCTCGTATGTCGGGCTTGGCTGGCAACTCGGCGTGCTCGCCGCCGCGCTTCTCACGCCGCTTTTGCTGCCGATGATCGGCTGGCGCGGCATGTTCGCCGTCGGCTTGTTGCCGGCGGTCGCGTCGTTCTTCGTGCGGCGCAAGGTCGCCGAACCCGCGCTCTTCACGGAACGTCGCGCGAAGCACGCGCCGCGCAAGCTGCCGCTCGGACGTCTCTTTGATACCGCGCGCACGACGCGTGCGAGCCTCGGCGTGATCGTGCTGTGCTCGGTGCAGAATTTCGGCTATTACGGGCTGATGATCTGGCTGCCCAGTTATCTATCCAAGACCTTCGGCTATTCGCTCACGAAGTCGGGTCTCTGGACCGCCGTCACCGTGCTCGGCATGGCGCTCGGCATCTGGCTCTTCGGCGTCGCGGCCGACCGCTTCGGCCGCAAGCCCGCGTTTCTCTTCTATCAGATCGGCGCGGTGGCAATGGTCTTCGTCTATTCGAACTTGACGAGCCCCGGCGCGTTGCTGGTAGGCGGCGCGGTCATGGGCGTGTTCGTCAACGGAATGATCGGCGGTTACGGCGCGCTCATCTCCGAAATCTATCCGACCGAGGCGCGCGCAACCGCGCAAAACGTGCTGTTCAATATCGGCCGCGCGGTCGGCGGACTGGGTCCGGTCGTGGTTGGCGCGCTTGCCGCGAAGTATTCGTTCGCGACTGCGCTCGCCTTGCTGGCATCGATCTATTTACTCGATATATTTGCCACGCTCTTTCTCATTCCCGAAAAACGCGGCGCCGAACTCGACTGATTGACCGTTCGGCCTAGGGAAAATGCTGCTGCGCGCCATCTGGAAGGCGAGGTGTACACTGGTCGTCCCAAAAATTAAAGCTCCGGCCGTCCCGTTCGATCCTTACGGGCGGCACGCCGCGTCTATCCGATGCGCCGGGCGACTGAAGACATTGGTCCATCGAATCACACTCCACACTCAATGTTGAGCGGTCGTCGGCGGTGTGAACCCTGTTCAAAATATTTCTAACGTCTCAGGCTAATCATGGACGAACAACTGAAGCAAAGCGCTCTCGCGTATCACCAATACCCGCGTCCGGGCAAGATCTCCGTCACGCCGACCAAACCGCTTTCCAATCAGCTGGATTTATCGCTTGCGTATTCGCCGGGTGTAGCCGCCGCATGCATGGCGATCTTCGATGAACCGCTCGACGCGCAGAAATACACCTCGCGCGCGAATCTCGTCGGCGTGGTGACGAACGGCACGGCGGTGCTCGGCCTCGGCAACATCGGTCCGCTCGCGGCCAAGCCGGTGATGGAAGGAAAAGGGTGTCTGTTCAAGAAGTTCGCGGGCATCGACGTGTTCGACATCGAGCTCGACGAGACCGATCCCGACAAGCTCGTCGATGCAATCGCCATGCTCGAACCGACGCTCGGTGGCATCAACCTCGAAGACATCAAGGCGCCGGAATGCTTCTATATCGAGAAGAAGCTGCGCGAGCGCATGAAGATCCCCGTTTTCCATGACGATCAGCACGGCACGGCGATCATCGCGTCGGCGGCAATTCTCAACGGCCTGAAAGTGGTCGGCAAGAAGCTCGACGAAATCAAGCTCGTCTGTTCGGGCGCGGGCGCAGCCGCTATCGCGTGTCTGGACTTGCTCGTCGATCTGGGCTTGAAGAAGTCGAACACGCTCGTCGTCGATTCGAAGGGCGTGATCTACGAAGGACGCGGCAACCTCGATGTGTCGAAGGAGCGCTATCAGGCGACCACCGACGCGCGTACGCTCGCCGATGCCATCGATCAGGCCGACGTTTTCCTCGGTTGTTCGAGCGCGGGCGTGCTCAAGCCCGAGATGGTCAAGGTGATGGCCGACAAGCCGCTGATTCTCGCGCTTGCCAATCCCGAGCCGGAAATTCGTCCGGAGGAAGCGAAGAAGGTGCGGCCGGACTGCATCATCGCGACTGGCCGTTCGGACTATCCGAATCAGGTCAACAACGTGCTGTGCTTCCCGTTCATCTTCCGTGGCGCGCTGGACGTGGGCGCCACGACCATTACCGAAGAGATGAAGCTCGCGTGCGTGCGCGCGATCGCCGAACTCGCGGAAGAAACCGACCAGGGCGATGAAGTCGCGAAAGCCTACGAAGGCCATTCGCTCGAATTCGGCCCGGAATATCTGATCCCGAAACCGTTCGATCCGCGACTCATCATCAAGATTGCGCCGGCCGTGGCGCAGGCCGCGATGGATTCGGGCGTGGCGACGCGTCCGATTCAGGACATGGACGCGTATCGCGAGACGCTCGGCGCGACGGTGTATCGCACCGGCATGGTGATGCGGCCGGTGTTCGTGGCGGCGAAGGCTGCGCCCGCGCGCATCGCGTTTGCAGAAGGTGAAGACGAGCGCGTGCTGCGCGCCGCGCAGTTCGTGTTGCTGGAGAAGATCGCGAAGCCGATCATCATCGGCCGGCCGGCTGTCGTCGAAATGCGTCTGCAGAAGATGGGCTCGAAGCTCAAGCCCGGCGTCGATTTCGAGATCGTGAATCCGGAAGACGATCCGCGTTATCAAAAGAGCTGGCAGGCGTATCACGAAATCGCCGCGCGTGAAGGCGTGACGCCCGAAAGCGCGAAGGCCGCGCTGCGCAAGTTCAACACGCTGATCGGCGCGATCCTGGTTCATACCGGCGACGCCGACGGCATGATCTGCGGTCTCATCGACACGTATCAGGATCACCTCAAGTTCATCGATCAGGTGTTGGGCAAGTCCGAAGGCGCAAACAACTTCGCGGCGATGAATCTGCTGATGCTGCAAGGGCGCAATCTCTTCATCAGCGATACCTACGTCAACGAAACGCCGACGCCCGAGCAGCTTGCCGACATGACGATTCTCGCCGCGCGCGAGATCGAGCGCTTCGGCATTTCGCCGAAGGTGGCGCTGGTGTCGAACTCGAACTTCGGCAGCGTGCCGAGCGCGTCGAGCAAGCGGATGGCCGAAGCACGCAAGCTGATCGCCGAACGCGCGCCGGACCTCGAAGTCGATGGCGAAATGCACGGCGACGCCGCGTTGTCGGAAGCGGTACGCAAGGCTTCGTTCCCCGGCACGACGCTCACCGGCGAAGCGAACCTGCTCATCATGCCGAACGTGGAAGCCGCGAACATCACGTACAACCTGCTCAAGATGGTGAGCGGCGAGGGCGTGACGGTCGGACCGTTCCTGCTGGGCGCGGCAAAGCCCGTGCACATCCTGACGCCGGCCGCGACCGTGCGACGGATCATCAATATGACGGCGGTGGCTTCGGCGAACGCGAAGGTGGCGAATAACAAGTAAGGGCAAAACGGCGGCTTCTCGCGAAGAGGTCGCCGCTTCTCTTTGGACGCACGAAAGACAAAAGGGCGGTCCTCGTGGATCGCCCTTTTGTTTCAAACAGCGCGTAACCCAGGCCTTACGCTACCTGTCGCGCCTGACCGCCCTCGTTGTTTCTCCACCGCGTCAGCAGCGCATTCCACTTGATCCGCGCCGCCTTCACGTTGTTGTCCTTCACGTGGCCGTAACCGCGCATCGAATCCGGCAGATTCGCCAGTTCGATGGCAAGCGCCAGCTTCTGCGGCGTCAATCCACCGATCAGCTCCTTCACCAGCGCCTCGTATTCCACGATCAGCGCGCGCTCCATCTTCCGCTCCTCGGTTCTGCCGAACGGATCGAGCGCCGTGCCGCGCAGAAACTTGAGCTTCGCGAGCCCGCGCATGGCGGACATCATCCACGGGCCGTATTGCTTTTTCACCAGATGGCCGTGCTGATCTTTCTTCGACATGCTCGGCGGCGCGAGATGGAACTTGATCTTCCAGTCGCCTTCGAAACTGTTCTTCACCTTGTCGAGGAAAGCGGGGTCCGCATAGAGACGCGCGACTTCGTACTCGTCCTTGTACGCCATCAGCTTGTGCAGATTCTTCGCGACGGCTTCGGTCAATTGATATTGGCCATCGCCGACGCCGAGTTCCGCCTCGGCGGCACGCACCATTGCGACGAGTCGTCCATAACGCGTTGCATACGCGGTGTTCTGATACTTTGCAAGATAGTCGAGGCGCTTGTCGATGAGCGCGTCGAGCGCCTTCGGCGTGTGCAGCGCGATGATCTTGCCCGCGCCTTCCGGTGCGCTGCCGCGTTGCGCTTCGGTCAGCTTGCGTAGCGAGTCGAGATCGTGCGCGGCGCGACGGCCCCATTCGAACGCGGCCAGATTCTTTTCGACCTGTACGGCGTTCAATTCGATCGCGCGCACGAGCGATTCATGCCGCAACGGCACCCAGCCTTTTTGCCATGCGTAGCCGAGCACGAACGGATTCGTGTAGATGGCGTCGCCCATCAGCGCGACGGCGAAGCGGTTGGCATCGACGAGCGCGACATGTTCGCCCGCCGCCGCACGGATGTCGGCTTCAGCGCTCGCGCCGGGAAAGCGCCAGTTCGGGTCCTTGATGAACGCAGCGGTCGGCGTCTGCGCGCTGTTCACGACCACGCGCGTGTGATCCGGCTGCATGCGCGAGCCGCATTCGTCGCTGGCGGTGACGATCGCATCGCAACCGATGACGAGATCCGCCTCGCCCATGGCAATGCGCGTTGCGTGAATATCGCCCGGACGGTTGGCGATCTGCACGTGGCTCATCACCGCGCCGCCTTTCTGCGCGAGGCCGGTGACGTCGAGCACGGTCACGCCTTTCTGCTCCAGATGCGCCGCCATGCCAAGCAGCGCGCCGATGGTCACGACGCCCGTGCCGCCGACGCCCGTCACCAGCACGCCATATGGCCGGCCGATATCCGGCAGGTCAGGCGCGGGCAGGGCCGGCATGCCGCCGGCTTCGACAGTCGTCGCCTTCGGCTTCTTCAACTGACCGCCTTCGACCGTGACGAAACTCGGGCAAAAGCCGTTCAGACACGAATAGTCCTTGTTGCAGCTCGACTGATTGATCTGCCGCTTCGTGCCGTACTCGGTATCGAGCGGTTCGACCGAAAGGCAGTTCGACTTCACCGAACAGTCGCCGCAACCTTCGCAGACCGCTTCGTTGATCACCACGCGCTTCGCCGGATCGGGAAACGCGCCGCGCTTTCTGCGGCGGCGCTTTTCGGTCGCGCAGGTTTGGTCGTAGATCAGGATGGACGTGCCGGGAATCTCGCGTAGTTGCCGCTGAATGTCGTCGAGTTCATCGCGATGATGCACGTCGATGCCCGGCGCGAGTCCCGTGCTCGGCGTGTACTTCTCGGGCTGATCCGTGACGATGACGATGCGCGCCGCGCCTTCCGCCGCGAGCTGATGCGTGATCTGCGGCACGGTCAGCACGCCGTCGACGGGTTGGCCGCCGGTCATCGCGACGGCGTCGTTATAAAGAATCTTGTAGGTGATGTTCACCTTCGCCGCAATCGCCGCGCGAATGGCGAGCAGGCCGGAGTGGAAGTAGGTGCCGTCGCCGAGATTGGCGAAGACATGCTTGTCGTTCGTGAACGGCGCCTGGCCGACCCACGCGACGCCTTCGCCGCCCATCTGACTGAACGTGCTCGTGCTGCGGTCCATCCACACCGTCATGTAGTGGCAGCCGATTCCCGCCATCGCGCGCGAGCCTTCAGGCACGTTCGTCGACGTGTTGTGCGGACAGCCCGAGCAGAACCACGGCTTGCGCTCCACTTCCACACGCGGACGCGCGAGCGCTTTCTCTTTCGCCTCGATCACGGCAATGCGCGCCGCGATGCCCGCGCGTACATCGGCGGGCAGATCGAACTTTTCGAGACGCGTCGCAATGGCCTTCGCGATGATCGCTGGCGAGAGTTCGTAGTGCGCGGGCAGCAACCAGTTGCCCATCGGCACGGACCATTCGCCGCCTGCACCGTCTTTCTCGTCGAACTTGCCGAAGACGCGCGGACGTTGCGCATCGGGCCAGTTGTACAACTCCTCCTTGATCGCGTATTCGAGAATCTGGCGCTTTTCCTCGACCACCAGAATCTCGTCGAGACCACGCGCGAATTCGTGCGCGCCTTGCGCTTCGAGCGGCCACACGCAGCCGACCTTATAGAGACGAATGCCGATTTGCGCGCAGGTGGCGTCGTCGAGGCCGAGATCGGTCAACGCCTGACGCACGTCGAGATACGCCTTGCCCGCCGTCATGATGCCGAAGCGTGCGTTGGGCGAATCGATTTCCACGCGGTCCAGCTTGTTCGCGCGCACGTAGGCGAGCGCGGCGTACCACTTGTAGTCGAGCAGACGCGCTTCCTGCACGAGCGGCGGATCGGGCCAGCGAATGTTCAGGCCGCCGTCGGGCATGGCGAAATCGGTCGGAATCACGATCTTCGTGCGATGCGGATCGATATCCACCGACGCCGACGATTCCACCACATCGGTCACGCATTTCATCGCGACCCAGAGGCCGGAGTAGCGGCTCATCGCCCAGCCGTGCAGGCCGAAGTCGAGATATTCCTGCACGTTCGACGGAAACAGAACCGGCAGGCCGCACGCCTTGAAAATGTGTTCGGATTGATGCGCGAGCGTCGATGACTTCGCGGCGTGGTCGTCACCAGCGAGCACGAGCACGCCGCCGTGCGTCGCCGAACCAGCCGAATTGCCGTGTTTGAAGACATCGCCGGTGCGGTCGACGCCCGGACCCTTGCCGTACCACATCGAGAAGACGCCGTCGTATTTGGCGCTCGGGTACAGGTTGACCTGTTGCGAGCCCCAAACGGCGGTGGCCGCGAGGTCTTCGTTTACGCCGGGCTGAAACACGACCTGATGTCCGGCGAGATGCTTTTTCGCCTTCCAGAGCGACTGGTCGAGTCCGCCGAGCGGCGACCCGCGATAACCGGAAATGAATCCGGCGGTGTTAAGGCCAGCGGCTTTGTCGCGCTCTTGCTGCAGCATCGGCAGACGCACCAACGCCTGGATGCCGCTCATATAGGCGCGGCCGCGTTCCAGCGTGTATTTGTCGTCTAGCGTGACGGATTTGAGTGCGGCTTCTAGCGAAGCTCTTTGTTCTGCGTCTAGCGGGGCGTTCATTCTGTGTACTCCTCCACCCGAGTTTGGGATCACCAAAGCATGTTCCGGGCCGCAGCGTCTTGTGAACGCTCAGGCCGGGACTTCCCAGTTTGCCGATGCTCACGGATTTCAGACAGTGGTACTAACCCGTTGAAAAATACGCACTTACTCGCGCTTTGCATTAAAACGTTGCCGCAAGTGGGCGATTCAGGACAGTTTTGTTACGGCGTGTAAGTTCGACCGAATCGCGGAACCCATGCGCGGACGCATGTCTAAATGAGCGCTTGTGGGGAATGCGCGCCATTCCGGAAGGAATGCGGCGGTCGTTGCAAGTGCCGTAAATCGCAGTCAGAAGGAGTCAATAAAGATGAAGCAACGTCACATCCAGAGCTTTTTAATGGTCTCGGCGGCCTTTTTCGCTATCAACGCACCGATTGGCGGTGCGCGTGCGAATGCGCCGCAAAATGCGGCATCGCCCGTTTCGCGAGTTTCGCAAGTCCGCGTGCCGTCGGCACAAACCGGCGCCGGCATGCGCCGTGAATCCGAACGCAGCGACGACACGGCCGCATAAAGCCAATCGCTCTATTCTTCGCGGCTCGGCGTTGTCGAACGAACCGCGGAAAAGAAGAAGGGACATGAACCTGAGTGGTCATGTCCCTTTTCTTTTGGCGCTTGCGCCGTTTTCTAGTTGGCGGTCGTGTCTTTCAGCACGCCACGGCGCATCTGATCCAGTTCGATCGATTCGAACAGCGCCTTGAAGTTGCCTTCACCGAAGCCCTGATTGCCCTTGCGCTGAATGATCTCGAAGAAAATCGGCCCGATCTGGTTCTCGGTGAAGATTTGCAGCAGGATTTCGTCGTGCACACCGTCGATCAAAATCTTGCGCTTCTTTAGTTCCGCGACCGATTCGCCGTGGTCCGGCACGCGCCGGTCCACGAGTTCATAGTAAGTGTCGATGGTATCGAGAAGCGCGATTTTCGACGCGCGAAGGCCGTCGACCGTGTTGTAGATGTCGTCCGTCCCGAGCGCGATGTGCTGAATGCCTTCGCCGCGATACGCGTCCAGATATTCCTGAATCTGGCCGGCATTTTCCGAACCTTCTTCGTTGATCGGAATTCGGATCTTGCCGCAGGGCGAGCTCATCGCCTTGGACTTGACAGCCGTCACTTTTCCTTCGATGTCGAAATAACGCGCTTCGCGGAAATTGAAAAGCCGCTCGTAAAACTCGGCCCATTCAACCATCCGGCCGCGATGCACGTTATGCGTGAGGTGATCGATATACGTGAGGCCGTTGCCAACCGGATTCGGCGAAGCGCCGGGAATCGGCTCGAAATCGACGTCGTAAATGCTGATGTCGCCGATGCTGCCCGGCTGCGCGCCGTTTTTGCCGCGCCAGCGATCGACGAAGTAGATCAGCGAATCGCCGATTCCCTTGATCGCCGGAATGTTCAATTCCATCGGGCCGTTCTTGTTGTCGAAGCCCCACGCGCCCAAGTCCAGCGCGCGTTTGTAGGCTTGAGCGGCATCGGCGACGCGGAATGCGATGGCGCAAATCGACGGGCCGTGCAGGCGCGCAAAGCGCTGCGCGAACGAATCCGGCTCCGCGTTGACAATGAAATTGATTTCGCCTTGCCGATAAAGCGTCACGTCCTTGTGACGGTGCCGCGCAATGGCGGTGAAACCCATTTGCTCGAACAGTTTGCCGAGCGCGACGGGATCGGGCGCGGTGTATTCGATGAATTCGAAGCCGTCGGTGCCCACGGGATTTTCCCAAGTCGATGCGGTCATGCGCGTGTCTCCTGATGTTCGTTTCGATATCGAGACAGTCTAGTCAAGCTGGAGCAGCAAAAGCTTGCGAAACAAATCGCGTGTTTCTAAGATTGCGCAACAACCTGCCGTATCACGCCTCAAAAGAGCCAGAACGTGCCCGAAATAGAACTCGACACCATCGACAGGAAGATTCTCGCGATCCTTCAGGAAAACGGCCGGCTTTCGAATCAGGAAATCGCGGATAGAGTCAGTTTGTCACCGAGTCCGTGCTTGCGGCGCATTCGGCGCCTGGAAGAACTTGGCGTGATTCGCGGCTACGTCGCGCTGCTCGACGCGAAAAAGCTCGGGCTTGGGCTGCTCGCCTACATCAACGTGCGACTGGAAAAACGCGGCGGCGTTCCAATCGCGGCCGGGTCGCAGAATCCGCCAACGCATGCCGATCTGTTTCGCGACGCGGTGCGCGCGTGGGACGAAGTCGTCGCGTGCGACGCGATGACTGGCGAAATGGACTTTCTGCTGCGCGTTCAGGTACGCGACATGGAGCACTTTTCGCGCTTCATGCAGGAACGGCTGCTGCACCATCCTTCGGTGATCGACGTGCGTTCGAGTTTCTCGCTCGAACGAATCAAGGACACGACGGCGCTGCCGTTGCGTTGAAATGAAAAAGGGCGGTCAGAGCCGCCCTTTCTTTGGTGAGATACGTGGACTGCGATTCAGGCCACGGTTGCCGCAGGCATGAACGCCTGAAAAACCTTCGACGCCCGATGTGCCTGCCGTTTGATCGCGTAATCGAAGACGGCGGCCTGTTCCTGAAGCATCTCGGCCATGATGCTGCCTTGATCGGCGGGCGCGAGCGAGAGATACGCGTCCGCTTCGCCATATGCGTATTCGATCTTCATCCCCGATTTCCGGGCGATGTGCATCATGGTCTTGTTGCGCGACAAACAATGCACGTAGAGCTGCGAGACTTTCGAATTGCGGCTGCGCATGGCGGCGCGCTCGAACATTTTGGTGCCGATGCCCCGGCCACGCGCGCTTTCGAGAACTGAGACGCCGAATTCGGCGGTGCGCTTTTCGCCATCGACTGGAAGATAGGCCAGATGGCCGACGCCGATCAACTGCAGCGCGTTGTCGAACACGCCAAAAACGGCATCGTTAGCAAAGTTGATGTTGCGAACGTAATTCTCGATGACGTGATCCGGCACGATTTGCCCGAAACGCAGCAGTCGGTCGTCTTCGTCGAGCGCGAGGAAGTGTGTCTGCAGCCGTTCGCGATCAGCCGACGACAACTCGCGGACTAGAACCGGCAGACGCGCGGATGCAGGCAGCGGATCGCTAGCGACTATCTGCGCGGCAGTGCAGTCGATGTTCAATTCCACGATGATTCTCCTCGGTGATGCGGGCATGTTGCACAGCAAAAACGATTTTAGCCCAATCGAGGAAAGCGGGTACGGGAAAACCCTTAATCAAAGCTGGAGGACACGTTCTAAATAGCTACGGAAAACGTTTGTAATCTATAGAAATCAATGATTTATAGAATGTGTCAGCGTGCAACAGCTTCATGCTGCGACGCAATATCGCTCAGGCTTCAGTATTCAGGCCGCTTTCAATCATCGCGACGACTTGCTCGCCGAACTCACGATACCCGAGCCTGCCGCCCGGTTTGAGCCACGTGAAAGTCCAGTTGATCATGCCGAAAACCATCATGGTCAGCGCGGTTTGATTTTCTCTCGTTACGCGCTTCGGGTACGCGCGCGCCAGTTGTCGCGCGAACGCAGCGACGATATCCCGCTGGCGATCCAGAACGATCTCGCGCTGCACGTCTTCCAGATATTTGACGTCGTTCAATAGCGCGACGTGCCGGCTATGAGAGGTCTCGTATTCGGCAAGGAACGCCCGCACCAGTTCGGCGAAAGCCTCGCGCTCGCCCAGTCCGCGTCGCTGGCTCGCGGCTTCCACTTCCGCGATGATCAGCATCAGCCGCTTGGTGTAGCGGTCGAGCAGATCGAAAAGAATCGCTTCCTTGCTCTCGTAATAATGATAGAGGCGCGCTTTCGACGTGCCGCTCGCTGCGGCCAAGTCGGCCATCGACGTGCTGGGGTAACTCGTCTGCGCGAATTTCGCGGCGGCAAGCTCCAGAATCTGTTCGCGTTGCGTCTCGTGATCGGGCGCTTTGGTTCGGGCCATTGGGTCGGAAGATGCGTTCTTGTCGGTTTTAGCGCCGCAATTCGGCCTGCACGATATCCGACGGCGTGCCGCGTATTTTAAGCCGCCCCGCCGTGACGAGTTCGCGGCATCGCCAGAAAGCGATCGAATCGCTGAGAAGGAAATCGAAGCGGCGCGCCATTGCGCCACCGGCGATCCGCCGCGCGGGCTGCCATTCGGGGCTGGCTAGGTCGAGCAGGGCTTCGTCGACGTCGAACCAGCTTCCCGAAACCAGCATGTTGTCGCGCAGCCGACGTGTCTCCGCGCTCGCATGCTTCGCCTCCTGCCATTCGAGCGCCAGCCGGCTAATGCGCAGCACCGAAATCGGCGCGGCGCTCGGCAACTTCTTTAGCAACTGTCCAGGTGAAAACATGCCGACAGCGGTTGCGCGATCGGCACGCCGGAGCGGATCTGAATGCGCGTCGGATGCTTCGATCGACAGGTCGTCGTAATTGAGCTTCGCCTCGTTAAGACGTTGCGGCACGTTGCGCAGATGGTAGGCGACGCGCCGCAAGGTGAGCTGGTCGGCCGCGCTCTGTCCGTGCCACACGACAATCTGCGCGTCGCCGCGCACGAGGCGTGTCAAGAGCGCCTGCTGCGCTTCGAGTTCGTCCTCGAATTCATTCGTGCTGTTGAGCACTTGACGCCAAAACGCTGCGCGCGTGAGTGAAGTGTCGTCGGCGTCTCTGAGCGGGCCGACCGCGAGATCGTCGCGCAGAGGGATGACACGGTCTGGACGGTCGGCTAGTCGAAGCGCTTCGGTGAGAGACAGGGCCGCGCTGTCGCCATTGGTGACGTGGATCGTGGTCATTGTTGTGGATTTGCCAGAAGGACTCGCGTTTTGCCGCTCGGACGAGCAGCAATCAGTCTACGCGAATCGATTTGCGACCGGCTGTGGGCTGGCGCGCTTCGGCAAACCATTTCAGAAGCGCGAACGGCGCGACCGCGAGGCCACGCCGTTCTAGCCGAAAGACGCCTTATCGCGTGCCGCTGGCGGCGAAATCCTCGGCGTCGACGTCATAGCCGGACGGTTCCCAGTGCACCGCGAACAGCGCAATCAAGCCGAGAAGCGGCGCTACCGCGATGATCCAGAACACCTTCGTGCCCAACGCCGCCGACAGCACCGGAAACAGGAACAGGGACACGGTGGAACTAGCGCGCATCAACGTCTGATTGAAGCCGACGCCCACGCCGCGCAATGACGTCGGATAACTCAGCGACGCAAATGTCATGCTGTGCGAGCCCGGTCCGACGCCCTGGCCGAGCAGGAACGCGGCGAGCAGCGCGATCGCGATCGCCACCTGCGCACCGGTTGCCGGTTTGCCGACGACAGCGAGCCCGACGAGCGCCACCAACTGAAACGCGTAGCCGATCACGGTCAGATTCCACGCGCCGTACTTCGGCACGGTGCGCACGGAGAACAGGCCGCCCGTGAACGCGAACAGCAGATTGAGCGCGAGCGAGGCGAGAATCGTGGTGAGCATCGACTGCGCGAGGAAACTCGAAATGATCACCGGCAAGCCGAACGCGACCGCGTTGTAGGCGAAGGACGATGCAATCGCAATGACGGTCGCGAGCACGGTCCTGCGTAAATACACGCCACGCAGAAGCGCGCCGTAGTTGCTCCACGTCGCCTTGCGCGCCTTCGGAACGGTCGATGCAGCCGCTTCGACACGAACCTCGACGCCATACGAACGTTTGAGAATCTCGGCGGCGCCCTTGAGATCGCCCTGATTCGCGGCCCACACGGGCGACTCGCTCATGTAACGGCTGCGAATCGCGATGATGAGAATGGCCGGCACAGCGCCGAAGCCAAGAATCAGCCGCCACAGCAAGCCTGCGTGATGCGCCGGCAGCACCGCGTACAAACCGAGCACCAGCAGATAGGACACGCTGATCGCGGCGTACCAGGTGGGACACCACATGGCGACGCGCGCGGCCTTGTTGCCACGGCCTTGCAGACGCGAAAATTCGGCGAGAAAGGCCATTGCCACCGGAAGATCGATGCCGACGCCCAGCCCCATCACGAAGCGCGCGCCGCCGAGCACCCACGCGTTGGGCGCGAATGCGCAGGCAATGGCCGCGATCACGAAGAAGAACATATCGGCCATGAAGACGCGGTATCGGCCGATCTTGTCGGTGAGATAGCCGCCGAGAAATGCGCCGATGATCGCGCCGAACGTGATCGCCGATGCGACGAAACCGGTTCCCGTCGGGCTCAGCGAGAACTCACGGGCGATGTCCTTGATGCCGAACGCGAGCGCGCCCAGATCGTAGGCATCGAGGAAAATGCCGCCGAGCGCGATGGCGACGACCACGCGCGCGTCGCTGCCGATGGCGGCGCCACGATTGACGAGGCTGGAGACATCGGCGGCGCTGCGGATGACGGGGCGCGCATCGGCGGCGGCCGGAGCGGAAGCGCGTTCGGACGCGAGTGAGACGGACATAAGCGGGCGGAAAGTGAAAAAGTGTTGATGCAGCGAATCGCGCGATGCTACTGGCAGGGCTTGCCGCGACCAAATTCTTTTTTGTTATTTAATGACTTACGCGCGCCGGCGGGCTTTTCAGGCTGCAAGTTTCATCGGCGCGGATGCGACAATCGCGGCTCTTTTTCTTTTTCCATTCAGCATGGCGTCAGCAGAAAACATCGAAACGGTGAACGTCGCGGTCGTCGGTGGCGGACCGGCCGGGCTCATGGCCGCCGAGGCGCTTGCGGCGGGCGGCGCGCGCGTGGATGTCTTCGACGCGATGCCATCGGTCGGCCGCAAATTCCTGATGGCGGGCAAGGGCGGCATGAATCTGACGCACTCCGAAGCTGCCGACGCGTTTCTAGGCCGCTACGGCGCGCGCAGCGCCGAAATCGCGCCGCTCCTCGCGCGCTTCGATGCCGACGCGCTTCGCCAATGGGTGCACGGCCTTGGCGTGGAAACGTTCGTCGGCAGTTCCGGCCGCGTCTTTCCGCGCGACATGAAGGCCGCGCCGATGCTGCGGGCCTGGCTGCATCGGCTGCGCGCGTCCGGCGTGACGCTGCACATGCGGCATCGATGGCTCGGTTTCACCGACGACGGCGCCTCGATCTCGCGCTTCGCGACGCCCGACGGGGAAAAGTGCATTCGTCACGACGCGCTGATTCTCGCAGCGGGAGGCGCGAGCTGGCCGCAACTCGGCTCGGATGGCGGCGCAATTGCGCATCTCGCCGCGCGCGGTGTGCCGGTGCGGCCTTTCGTGCCGTCCAATTGCGGCTTCGATACCGACTGGTCGCTGCATTTCCAAAGCCGCTTCGCGGGCGAGCCGCTCAAGGCGGTGGCGATCGGTGTGGCGCGCGCGGACGGCCGGCTCGACTGGCGCACCGGCGAAGCGCTGATTACGGACCACGGTATCGAAGGGAGTCTGATTTACGCGCTGTCGGCGCCAATCCGCGATCGGCTCGCCGAAAACGACGGCGGAGCATCGACCATTCTGCTCGATCTCGTTCCTCAGCTTTCCGCCGAGCGGGTGCGTGCGGAGGTGCTGCATCCTCGTGGCGCGCGCTCGCTGTCGAGTCATTTGCAAAGCCGCCTTCATCTGACCGGCGTGAAAGCGGGCTTGCTGCGGGAATGTCTGACAAAGGCGGAATTCGGCGATCCCGAAACGCTCGCCGCACGCATCCAGGCGCTGCCGTTGCGCGTTTTACGCCCGCGTCCGATCGCCGAGGCGATCAGCAGCGCGGGCGGCGTGGCGTTCGAAGCGCTCGACGAGCGCTCGATGCTTACCGCGCTGCCCGGCGTCTTCTGCGCGGGCGAAATGCTCGACTGGGAAGCGCCGACAGGCGGTTATTTATTGACGGCGTGTTTTGCGAGCGGGCTCGTGGCTGGGGAAGGCGCGCTCGCGTGGCTGGCGTCGCGCGGCTGAGGCGCGCTCAGGCGGCCACCAAGCGCCACAACGAAGTCACTTCCTTCGAGCGCGCCGCATACAGCGGATCGGTTTTATCGAATGCACGCGGATGCTGCGGCCGAATATCGATGCGGCCATCTACTTTCAATTTCGCCGCGTCGATCCACTCCTGCAACTGCGCGCGCGTGCGCAGCCCGAGATGCTCGGCGAAATCGGACAGAATCAGCCAGCCTTCGCCGCCGGGCGTGAGATGCGCGGCGAGGCCATCGAGAAAACCGCGCAGCATCCGGCTTTCGGGATCGTAGATCGCGTGCTCGATCGCCGAACTCGGGCGCGCGGGCAGCCACGGCGGATTGCACACGACGAGCGGCGCGCGCCCTTCAGGAAAGAGATTCGCTTCGACCACATTCACTTGGCGATTCAGCCCGAGCTGCCCGATGTTTTCGCGTGCACAAGCCAACGCACGCGGATCGAGGTCCGTCGCGACGATTCGTTCGACGCCGCGCCGTGCAAGCACCGCCGCCAAAACGCCCGTACCGGTGCCGATATCGAAGGCCAGCGAAGTCGACGGAAGCGGCTGATTGGCAACGAGGTTGATGTATTCGCCGCGCACAGGCGAGAAAACGCCGTAATAGGGATGAATTTTCCCGCCCACCGCCGCGACATCCACGCCTTTCTTGCGCCACTCGTGCGCGCCGACCAGCCCGAGCACTTCTCGCAACGAAACCACCGACGCGTCACGAGCCGCGCCGTACGCTTCTTCGCACGCTTCCTGTACATTCGGCGCGCGGCGCAGCGGAATCGCATACTGCTCGTCTAGCGGCAGAAGCAGCATCGCCAGCGTTCGCGCACGTTGCGACTGCGCCAGACGATGCAGATTGAAGGTATCGACCGGCGAAGCAGCCGCCGCTTTTTCCCTTTCCGCCGCCGCCTTTTTCGGCTTGCGCGGCTTGTTGTCGATACGGCGCGCCATCGCCTGAAGCAACTGCCGCGCGTTCTGATAATCTCCGCGCCAAAGAATGCCGGTTCCTTCGCAAGCAAGGCGATACGCGTTGTCGGCCGTCATCTGGTCGTCGCCAATGACAATGCGCTTTGGCGCCGGGTTGCTACTTTCCGAACGCCAGCGGGCGGAGCGTTCTTCGCCGTCCTCTTCCCAGTGCAGGATCGGCGGAGTGTCGGCGTGAGGCGTGCTTTTAGATTGCATTGTTGTCTTTTGATGTGCGGGCCAGCGGCTGCCGGCCGCAAAGTGAACTGGCAGCATTTTGATGCCATTTCACTCGCGCCGGTCGCACCTTTCGAGTTTTGAAGGCGAATCGGGCGCGGTCGATCAGGCACAATCCACGTTTTGTCACAATCGAGCGCTCGTCGGAACGCCATCGCCGAATGAAATTCAGAATCATTGCCTCGCTGTGCGTGGCCGCGCTTGCTGCGCAATTCGCCTTCGCGCCGCAGACGCTCGCCGCCGAATCCGCCGACGCTGCGGCCAACGAACATTGGGTCAGCGCCTGGGGCACGGTTTTGCAGTCCATTCCCCAATTAGCCAATCTGCCGCCGCTGTACCGGGCACCTGAAGTGGGCGGGCGGACGGTTCGGCAGTTGATCTATCCGCAACTCGACGGGAAACGACTCCGGCTGCGCGTCAGCAATCTGTATGGAACGGAGCCGCTTGTCATCGAATCGATGAGCGTCTCAAGTGCCGTCAGCGGCAGCAGTCCGGCCATCCGCGCGGGTAGCGCAAAGCCAGTGGCGTTCGGTGGACACAACGCGGTAACCGTTCCGCCAGGCGGCCAGGCGACCAGCGATCCCATAGCGTTCGATGTCACCGCGTTCCAGCCAGTCGCTGTGAGCACATTCATGGGTAAGGATCAGAAACTCGTGGCGTGGCATCGGGTCTCGAGTCAGGTGAATTACGTTTCGTCGCCCGGCAATCACGCAAACGACGCTTCCGCCGATGCGTTTCGCACGCGCTTTACCCAATACGCGTGGCTGACGAATGTGTCGGTCGAACATCCGTCCGCGCAGACGGTGGTGGCAATCGGCGATTCAATCACCGACGGCATGCGCTCGACGCTGAACGCCAACCGAAGCTGGCCGGATGTGCTCGCCAGACAGGTCGCGCAGAAAAGTGGCGGTCAGGCGGCGATAGTGAACGCGGGCATCAGCGGCAATCGGCTCCTCAGCAATTCGCCGTGCTATGGAGAGGCGCTCGTCAGCCGTTTCGAGCGCGACGCACTGCGTCAGCCGGGCGTGCGGGCGATCATCGTGTTGATCGGCATCAACGACATCAACTTCGCGGCGATGCCCGCGCACGCCGGACTCGACTGCGACGCGCCGCACACGGAAGTCAACGCCGACGCGCTGGTGCGCGGATACCAGCGGCTGATCGCGCAGGCGCATCAGCGCGGCATCAAGATCTACGGCGCGACGCTCACGCCCGCAGCGCTGCCGCCGGAACGCGAGGCCATCCGGACGGCGGTGAACGCGTCGATCCGTTCGAGCCATGCGTTCGATGGCGTGATCGATTTCGATCAAGCGCTTCGCGATCCGGCGCGCCCGAACGTCCTGCAACGGCGTTTCGATAGCGGCGACCACATCCATCCAAGCGATGCCGGCTACGCAGCGATGGCCGCAGCCGTTCCCTTCGACATGGTGTTTGGGCAGGCAAAAGCGGCGCATTGAGGTGCTTCAAAAAAAGTTGGCTCGCTGTCTTGTCATTGGCGTTCGCATCGCCTAATATTCCGCTCCTCGTCGCAAGACGGGAGCCGCCAGCGAAACAGGCGGCCTCGAAGTCGGCAGATTTTGATGCGAAAGCGGAAATAAGCTGTTGACAACGAGAAAAAGATTCCTCATAATCTCGTTTCTCTGCTGCGGATGCAGCGACGCAAGACGAAGCGGTGCTAAGCAAAATGCTTGGTGCGCTTGGCAGGCAGTCTTGGCGAATGTGCTCTTTAAAAACTAACAGCCGATAAGTGTGGGCACTTGATGACGCGAGCGGTTCTGACCTTTCGGGGTTGGGACGTTTAGCGAAAGTTATCAAGTCTCACACAGTATTAGAGGAAGGTT
>NZ_JALQDD010000020.1:0-614 GCF_023631405.1 Caballeronia sp. GAWG2-1 | reverse complement strand
TGATAGTGCGGATCTCCCGTGTGAAAGTAGGTAATCGTCAGGCTCCTCATGCAGCAACAAAAACCCCACCCCCAAACAGGTGGGGTTTTTGCATTTTGCTTTCAACTATAAGTGAGAGCCTCAGTTAATGCGGGTCGCGCGGAGGGCTTGACAACACCGTGTTTCTTCCCCATAATCGATAGTTCTCTGCGGAGGGGTGCCCGAGTGGCTAAAGGGGGCAGACTGTAAATCTGTTGGCTTACGCCTACGTTGGTTCGAATCCAACCTCCTCCACCAGAATTCAAGCGGTAGGGAATCCAGCCCAAGCGGGTGTAGCTCAATGGTAGAGCAGAAGCCTTCCAAGCTTATGACGAGGGTTCGATTCCCTTCACCCGCTCCAGTGTCGGTGTGTAGTGCCCATGTGGCTCAGTGGTAGAGCACTCCCTTGGTAAGGGAGAGGTCGGCAGTTCGATCCTGCCCATGGGCACCAGAAGTATTAGTCTAGTAAGTTGCGCGTGGCGCAAGGTGCGAAAATCCTGTTAGGAGTCGAAAATGGCCAAAGGTAAATTCGAGCGGACCAAGCCGCACGTGAACGTGGGCACGATCGGTCACGTTGACCACGGCAAGACCACGCT